>JAHRFV010000211.1 GCA_019084435.1 Dethiosulfatibacter sp. | reverse complement strand
TGAGATTTCTCCCTGATATATCAAAAATATCCAATAGGACAGACAGTGATATACATGATCTCGTTATTGTTTTAGATTGTAGTGATGTGAGTCGAATAGGGTCTATGGTTGAAGTTTTTAACCATTCGAAGGTGAGTGTTTGTATAGATCATCACATATCCAATGATGGCTTTTGTGATCTTGACATCATCGAAAGCGACTATAGCTCAACAGGGGAACTCGTTTATGAAATCAGTAAGCATCTTGAATATTTGATTGATAAAGAAGCGGCGACAAATATATATGCAGCCATACTCACTGACACCGGAAAATTTATTTACAGCAATACTACCGCTCAAACTATGAGAAATACAGCTGAATTAATCGATAAAGGCATAGATTTCAGCAAGATTGCTGAAAATATCTATGGCAATGAAGAAAGAAGCATTTTTCTTGTCAAAGCCAGGATAATGTCAGATGTCGAGTTTTACCATGAAGGTAGGTTGACTGTTGCGCCCATTACTAAAGTGATTTTGGATGAATACAGTGTCAGCCTTAAGGACGTTGATGGCATAGTCGAGTCAATCAGAGATATAGAGGGTGTCTTGGTGTCCTGTGTATTAAAGGAAATAGGCCCCAAGAATACCAAAGTTAGTCTTCGTTCAAAAGGCGGTGTGGATGTCTCGGTTATAAGTTTACTATATAATGGAGGCGGCCACGAAAGAGCAGCCGGATTCAATCTCGAAGCAGATGTGAACGAGAGTAAAAAGATTATAGTGGATCTGATGAGAAAGCATATGGAGGAGTGATATGAACGGTATCGTAAATGTTCTTAAACCTACAGGGATGACTTCTCATGATGTGATATCAAGACTTAGAAGAATAACCTCAATCAAAAAAATCGGACATGCTGGCACACTGGATCCAAATGCCTCAGGTGTTTTACCAGTTTGTATCGGCAAAGCTACAAGGCTCTCAGATTATCTGATGGACTATGATAAGGAATATATTTTCGAGCTAAAATTGGGATTAATGACAGACACCTATGATATATATGGCAAAATAGTTAGTGAGAACAGCGACCTTGAAGCTTTTGCACATGAAACTGTATTAACTGTTGTTCAGTCTTTTGAAGGAGAGTCATGGCAGACGCCACCAATCTATTCGGCATTAAAAGTAGAAGGTAAAAAATTATATGAATATGCAAGACAAGATACTGCAGTAGATATCAAGAAAAGAAAAATAAATGTTAAGAAGATAGAACTGTTAGAATATTCATTCCCATCAGTTAGAATAAAAGCAACTGTTACAAAAGGTACTTATATCAGAAGTATTTGTCATGATATCGGTCTGGCTTTAGGCACGAATGCCGTCATGGTGATATTGGTACGAACAGCCTCGAAAAATCTGAGTATCAACGATTCTTATACATTAGAGCAGATTGATGACATGTTCAGACTTGATGATTTAAGCTTTCTTATGAATTATGATGAAGTTTTGAAGCTTGAAAGTGTTTATTTGGATGATGATAGCCTAAACAAGTTGAAGAATGGCGTAAAGATTCCATCAAATAAATTTGAAAGCTACCCACAGATCTTTTATATCAGAAATATGGAATCAACGATTCTTGGCATAGGGGATATAGTTGACATGACATATGTCAAGTTCAAAAAGCTTTTAACATAGGAGAACATATGAGATATATTACAGCTGCGATTGGCAATTTCGACGGAATACATGTGGGACACGATCAAATTATTAGAAAATGCATAGAGATTGGCAATCGATTTGAACAAGATAAAAAGATCGTGACTTTTGAGTATGAGTTCGACAAATTCACCAACATTGCAAAAAAATATAAGAAAATATATGGAAAGCATGGCAAAATATCAACCTTCAAGAGCTATGATATTGATGACATCATTTTTTACTCATTGGATAGTAAGACAGCAATAATGTCACCTGAAAGATTTATTTCAGAGATTCTTATAGAGAAGCTTCGTATTAGAAATATTGTTGTTGGCTTTAATTTCAGGTTTGGTCATAAGGCCCAAGGGGATATTCATTATCTACAGGAGCTTTCCAGTAAGTATAACTATGGGGTCGAAGTAATAAATGCCGTTAAACAGGAGGGTTTGGTCATAAGCAGCTCCATGATCAGAGAACTGATTGCTGAGGGCAAAATGACAGAGGCCAACAGATTATTAACTGAAAGATATATGATTGATTTTAGAGATCATCAATTTGATATTATTAGCGACAAGGAATTGTTGATACGCGATAAGGATTTCGTCTATCCGTCGGATGGCTCATACCTAGTGATCGAAAATAGCAACCAGATTGAGATAAAGGTTGAAAATGAAAATGGATTTTTACGATTAAAATCGAATGATATTCTAACCCCCGATATTATTCAATTCATTAAAAAAATCTGATTTACAAACAACCGCAAATGTGTTAAAATACTATTTGTTCCATTATCTATGTAATTCGATTCCTCAACGATTCACATGGATATTGGTGAAAAATTTAAAGGAGGAACAACAATGGCATTAGAGAAACAACTTAAGCAGAGCATCATAGCAGAATACAAATTGAGTGATAAGGACACGGGATCACCTGAGGTTCAAATCGCCATATTGACAAATCAAATCAATCAACTGACAGAGCACCTCAAAGTCAATAAAAAAGACCACCACTCAAGAAGAGGTCTTTTAAAAATGGTAGGTAAAAGAAGAGGGCTTCTTAAATATCTTCAGAACAAAGATATAGAGAGATATAGAAGTATCATCAGCCGATTAGGATTAAGAAGATAACAGGAGCGGGGTACACCCCGCTCTATTGTTTTAATAAAGGAGGACAATTATGGAAAGAATTTTTGAATATGAACTGGCAGGAAGAAAACTAAGCTTAACTTTCAATAAATACGCAGAATTCTCTAACTCTGCTTGTTTGGTAAGGTATGGAGATACAGCGGTTTTTGCTGTCGTTACGGCATCAAAGAAGCCTAAAGAAGGAATTGATTATTTTCCACTGGGTGTTTTTTATGAAGAAAAATTGTACTCAGTTGGTAAAATACCAGGCGGTTTTATTAAAAGAGAAGGAAGACCTAGCGAGAAAGCGACATTAGCTTCCAGACTGATAGATAGACCATTAAGACCACTGTTCCCACATGGTTTCAGGAATGATGTTCAGGTAGTAACAACGGTTATGTCAGTAGATCAGGATTGCTCTCCTGAGATTGCAGCCATGATAGGAGCATCAGCAGTTTTGACAGTATCAAACATACCTTTTGATGGACCAATTGGTGGGGTCAATATGGGTCTAGTTGATAATGAGCTGATTGTTAATCCAAATCAAGCACAAAGAGAAGTATCAAAACTTGATCTGACAGTGGCTGGGACTAAAGACGCAGTAATGATGGTTGAAGCCGGAGCAGACATAGTGCCTGAAGAGACAATTCTTGAAGCTATTATGCAGGCACACGGTGAAATTGCCAAAATCTGTGAGTTTATTGAAGAAATCAGAAGTGAAATTGGAATAGAGAAATCTCAGATTGAGTTTGTTTCACCCTCTGAAGAAATCAAGAATGAAATTCTAGCTTTTGCAGATGAAAAATTTGACGACGCTATCAACTCTGCTGACAAGCAGGAGAGAGAAGAAAAAACTGAATTGGTTCAAACTGAAGTCAAAGCATATTTTGAAGAAAAATATCCTGACAACGTTAAGGATATTAAAGAAATATTGTATGATATCGTTAAAGATAAAGTTAGAACAAATATCGTCAAAAAAGGTATCAGACCTGACAATAGAAAAATAGATGAAATAAGACCTATATCATGTGAAGTTGGCATATTACCGCGAACACACGGCACTGGTCTGTTCACTAGAGGTCAGACACAAGTATTGACAGTTGCAACTCTAGGAGTAGCAAGTGACATACAGATTATTGATGGTATATCAGAAGAAGAGAATAAAAGCTATATGCATCACTATAATTTTCCAGGATACAGTGTTGGAGAACCTTCTCCGATTAGAGGCCCTGGAAGAAGAGAAATCGGTCATGGCGCCTTGGCAGAAAGGGCTTTGATACCTGTACTACCTAAGAAGGAAGACTTTCCTTATACATTGAGATTGGTTTCAGAGGTGTTGAGTTCTAATGGTTCAACCTCACAAGCCAGCGTTTGTGGTAGTTCTATGTCATTAATGGATGCAGGCGTACCGATCAAAGCACCGGTAGCCGGAATAGCAATGGGTCTTATAAAAGAAGGTGATGATGTCGTAGTTCTAACAGACATTCAGGGAATGGAAGACTTCCTTGGCGATATGGACTTTAAAGTTGCAGGTACAGCTGAAGGTGTT
>JAHRFV010000266.1 GCA_019084435.1 Dethiosulfatibacter sp. | reverse complement strand
TCATTGTCAATGACAAACGCAGGGTGTTGGAAAAACCATCACACTTTCTCGTTAAAATATGCTAAAATGAAAATCAGTAAACCTATCTTAACAAGAGGGATCAGTCTATTCTTCTTTTTCCTACAGTAAATTAACGCAACCTGACTTTTTCTTGTAATTGTAAAGTAAAAGTAAAAGTGGTAGAATTGTAATGTGTGCAAGAAATATTTTTTGTTTGATTTTTTTGATTACTTAAGTTAATATACAGGTTAATAAATTTATTATAATAGAATATTAATTACACGGAAAGGAGTTTAATTTGAAATCCTATTATCTTAAACGTTTAGTGCCATTACTTATTACAATAGTACTTATTACAACACTTACATTCGCGATGATGCATTCAATACCGGGTGGTCCTTTTACGCGAGAAAGACCTGTTCCTGACGCAATATTGAGAGCGTTGAACGAGAAATACAACCTGGATGACCCAATCCTGGTTCAATATTTCAATTATATGAAAGATCTAGTTACTTTTGACTTGGGGCCTTCCTATTCTAAAATCGGAACCACGGTCAATGAGCTGATTATTGAAGGATTTCCAGCAACCGCAAAAATTGGAGGATTGGCCATATTGCTCATTGTCATACTCGGGATACCTTTGGGAGTCATATCTGCGCTTAAACAGAACAAAGGGATAGATTATTTTGTTATGTTTATAGCAACCTTGGGGATTACTGTTCCTAGTTTTGTTGTCGCCACAGGCATTATTTATTTCTTCGCAGGCCGATTGGGTTGGATTCCCAGTTTTGGGCTAAGCACACCTGCCAGCTATATCGGACCTGTCATTGCATTGGCGGGTTATTCACTGTCGTTTATAGCTAGGCTCACCCGTTCTAGTATGCTAGAGGTATTGAGACAGGATTATATCAGAACCGCCAGAGCTAATGGTATAGGTGAGTTTACTGTTATTGCCAAACACGCTATTAAGAACGCTTTGATACCAGTTGTAACTTATTTGGGCCCTACAATAGCAGCCATACTAACAGGATCCTTCGTAATTGAGAAAATATTTGCAATACCTGGGATTGGTCGATACTTTGTTGAGAGTGTAACCAATAGAGATTATACTACCATCATGGGTATTACAGTGTTTTATGCGGTGTTTTATCTTATTATGATATTGCTGGTGGATATTACATATTCGTTCCTGGATCCCCGCATTAAGCTAAAGGGGGAGAAATAATCATTATGGATAAAAACAAATTTGTATTTATAGAACAAACAGGTGAAGGCAGTGAAGCTATTAGACCTAGTCTGACTTATTGGCAAGATGCTTGGAGAAGATTGAAAAAAAACAAGTTATCCATGATTGGAATCTTTGTAGTTTTTCTCATTATCGGATTTGGGTTTGTCGGACCTTATCTGACACCATACTCCTATTCAGATCAGATTAACAAATACAAGAACTTGCCTCCAATGCTTGATCTGTATGAGATTGATGGCTACAATTTCCATATTTCAAAAGATTATAATATGTTTATCGTCGAGCCTGATGGTACTTTGATAGATAGGCTAGATCTTCCCCCATTAAATAGGGATGCTATCAATAAGGTATATAGATATGACATGGGAGATGAAGAAGTCATTTTGGATTTCTCGTATAACCTATTGCCTGATAAACAAGGCTATGATTATGACTTTACCATTGAGTTTCGCGGCCAGGTAGCCACTCAACCACAAACAAGCAAACTTAACAAGATGTTTCCTTTTGGCACGGACGGATTGGGAAGAGACCTTCTAACCCGTGTCATGTATGGTGCACAGATATCGCTTTTGGTTGCTTTCATAGCAACTTTGGCCAATTTGTTCATTGGCGTCATTTATGGTAGCATCTCAGGATATGAGGGCGGTAAGGTAGATGAGATTATGATGAGAATTGTCGACATCATCAACTCCATTCCACTTGTATTGTATGTTATACTTTTGATGGTCTGGTTTAGGGGTGGTGGATTGACCAATATCATAATCGCGCTGAGTAGTGTTTACTGGGTGTCTATGGCAAGATTGGTCAGAGGCCAGATGCTATCTCTTAAGGAACAGGAATTTGTTTTGGCAGCTAGGGTTATCGGGGTTTCTAAGTGGAAGATAATCTTTAAACACCTCATCCCAAATGCTATGGGTCCGATTATTGTCAGTATGGCTATGATGATTCCGGCTGCTGTTTTTACAGAGTCTTTCTTAAGCTTCATAGGGTTGGGAGTTTCAGCACCGATGGCTTCTTGGGGTACACTGGCAAACAATGCTTTATCAGGATTGACAACCTATCCTTATCAGTTGTTTTTCCCGGCATTATCAATCGCTTTTACCATGTTGGCATTTAATTTCATTGGCGATGGTTTAAGGGATGCTTTAGACCCAAGATTGAGAAAAGGTTAGGTATAATATGGATAATAATAAAGAATATATATTAGAAGTCAAAGGATTGAAAACATCTTTCTACACACATGGCGGTGAAGTTCAGGCTGTCAGAGGAGTAGATTTTAAAATAAAAAAAGGCGATGTTTTAGGAATTGTTGGAGAGTCAGGCAGCGGAAAGAGTGTAACAGCATTATCTGTTATGAAACTTATTGATTTTCCTGGAGAGATCAAGGAAGGACAAATCATATTTGACGGTGTTGATTTGACTAAATTTTCGAATCAAAAAATGTCAAAAATCAGAGGAAATGAAATAGCTATGATATTTCAGGACCCTATGACATCATTGAATCCTGTATTCAGCATTAAGAATCAGATGATTGAAGTTATAAGAAAACATCAGAAGATTGGGCACCAAGAAGCGCTTGAAAAAGCGATAGAAATGCTTCATCTAGTTGGGATACCTGAGCCTGAAAAAAGAATAAAATCATTTCCACATGAGTTTTCCGGAGGCATGAGACAAAGAGCAATGATAGCAACTGCACTTTCATGCAATCCAAAGCTTTTGATAGCCGACGAACCGACTACTGCCTTGGACGTAACCATACAGGCTCAGATACTGGATATTATGAAGGATATAACAAAAAAACTGAATACATCGATTATACTGATAACACATGATTTGGGTGTCATAGCAGAAATATGCAAGGATGTTATTGTCATGTACGGTGGTATGATTATGGAAAAAGGGACTGTTGATGATTTGTTTTATAATCCTAAGCATCCATATTCCAAAGGATTGTTAAAATCAGTACCACGTATGGATAGGATGGAGAAAGGCAGATTGGTTCCCATACCGGGATCACCACCTGACTTGTTGTCACCACCAAAAGGCTGTCCTTTTTCTACAAGATGCCCACATGTCATGGCGATTTGTGTAGAGGAAATGTCCCCTGTGTTTAAAATCAATGAAAGCCATAGCTCAGCGTGTTGGTTGCTTCATGAAGACTCACCTGTAGTGGAAGGCTATGAAAAGGGGGTACCGGAAGAAAATGGAAAATAATGCATTCTTGGAAATTAAGAATTTAAAAAAATATTTTGAAGTCAGCAAGAGTTTTTTGAAGAAGAACAGGATGTATCTTACTGCTGTTGATGGTGTTTCATTCGATATCAAAAAAGGTGAAACCTTTGGATTGGTTGGTGAATCAGGGTGTGGCAAATCCACTCTTGGCAGGACAATCGTAAGGCTATATGAACCAACAGCAGGCCAAGTAATTTTTGACGGTGAAAACATCACAGACTTATCACAGAAGGAAATGCTTAAGTATAGAAAGAGACTTCAAATGATTTTTCAGGATCCATATGCTTCATTGAATACAAGAATGACAGTGGCAGAAATCATCGGAGAAGGTATTGATACCCATAATATAGCAAAAGGTAAAGAAAGACAGGAAAAAATTCAAAATCTTTTAGAGACAGTAGGTCTTAAGAGTGAACACGCTAGCCGATATCCCCATGAGTTTTCGGGTGGACAGCGTCAGAGAATTGGTATTGCAAGATCATTAGCAGTAGAGCCGGATCTGATTGTGTGCGACGAACCTATATCAGCTTTAGATGTTTCCATACAGGCGCAGGTAGTCAATATGCTTGAAGATTTGCAGGATACAATGGGATTGACATATCTTTTCATTGCCCATGATTTGTCTATGGTTAAGCACATATCGGATCGTATAGGTGTAATGTATCTGGGTAAAATGATGGAAATATGCGCTAGCAATGAACTCTACAGAAAACCACTCCATCCATACACACAAGCATTATTATCATCGATACCTGTTCCAGATCCTAGAAAAAACCGCGAGAGCAAAAGAATAATTTTACAGGGTGATGTAAAAAGCCCGATTAATCCACCTGAAGAATGTAGATTTAATAGTCGTTGCAGATATTGTGAGCAAATTTGCAAGGAAGTAACGCCAGAGCTGATAGAGGTTGAAAAGGATCATTTTGTAGCTTGCCATCTGGTGGATAAAATCAATCAATAAGTGTTTTGTCCAGCTATTTATAGTTGGTTAAAATAAATAAACCAAAAAACGGAGGGAAAAAAATGAAAAAGAGAATATTAGTACTCTTTTTAGTGATGGCTTTAGTGTTTACTTTTGCATTAGCAGGATGTACTCAGCCAGCAGCACCAACAACAGCACCAACAGAAGCACCATATACAGAAGTAGTTTTCAATTGGTGCTGTTGTTGGTGCGGCTGTTGTTGGTGCGGCTGGCTGAGTACATCATGCTAATGCAAAAGTAAACACTAAAGCCATCACTAAAAAGAGTACTAATATTCTCTTTTTCATTTTTTTCCCTCCG
>JAHRFV010000103.1 GCA_019084435.1 Dethiosulfatibacter sp. | reverse complement strand
ATGTTTTTTTATTTTTTGAGAAATGCCATCATAGAAAAGGTTATTTTTAGATTTTATCTAAAAATTTCCGTTTGATCAGGCAAACAATGGAAAAACCCGTAAGAAAACGAAAATTTCATACGGGTTTGTAATCAATCTGAGGGTGTTTATAAACACCCTTTTAAATACGAGTTAATTGTTATGATTCCAAATGTGGATTCGTTTTTTTTTGCTTTGAAATAAATACCAACATGGGGTATAATAGAATTGCATCAACATTCTAACAAAGGGGTAGAACGATGGAAAGCTTACAATTAAATGGGTACCATATCTATGACTATATTGTGTCTGGCGCAAAGCAGATTATTAGAAATGAAAGACAGTTAAATGAAATCAATGTATTCCCTGTGGCAGATGGAGATACTGGAAGCAATCTTGCGTTTACAATGAATAGCATTATAGCTAATTCTGAACGCAGTAGATCAGTAGATGTAACACTAAACTCCATTTCAGATGCTGCAACGGAAGCATCCTTTGGAAATTCAGGAACCATAATAGCTAAGTATTTTTATGGGATGTCACAGGCATCAAAAGGTAAAACAGTACTTTCCATAGACGAATTCATTGAAACATTAAATGATTCCGTCAGGTATGCTTACGATGCAATCAGCCATCCTCAGGAAGGTACGATTCTGACTGTTATGAGAGAATGGGGTCAATATCTGAAAAGAGAAAGAGGTCAGCATCCAACTTTTGATAAATTGATCAATTCATCATTGAATTATGCCTATGAGGTTCTAGATAAAACCAAGACTTTGCTGAAAGTCTTATCTGAAGCAGATGTGGTGGATGCTGGTGCAAAAGGTTTTGTTTGTTTTATCGAGGGACTGCATAGCTTTGTCTCAACAGGAGCTATAGGGGATAAGAACACGTCTAGGGTGGAAAAAATTGACCATGAGAAAATAAGCCACAGTGTTAAAAACTTGAACTATAAATATTGCACTGAAATTACCGTAGAAGGTATTGTCAAGGACATTCCAAATATACGGCAACTCGTTGATAGTTATGGAGACTCAGCCATTGTTAATCATTATAATGATCAATTAAAAATCCATGTACACACTGATAGACCTCATGAATTAGCCTCTGAATTGTCTGAGTTAGGCAGAATAACCGACAGCAAGGTTGATAATATGAAAATTCAGCAGGATATTGTTCATAACAGAAAATATAAAATAGCTTTGTTAACGGACACCATAGCTGATTTACCGGATGAGTTCATTGAAGATAATCAGATTTATACTATCCCCTTAATCATGATACATAACGGTAGTGTGTACCTGGATAAATATACAACCAATGCCACTACTATTTTCAATACTTTAGGGCAATCATCGGATTATCCCAAGTCATCGCAACCAAATGAAAAGTTTATTGAAAAATCAATGAGATTTTTATTGGAGCACTATGATGAGGTGGTTGGTATTACAATATCATCAAAAATGAGTGGCACATATGATAGAATGATGCAAGTTGCCAAAAAATTATCTGTTGATGGAAAGAGAATAGAAATAATAGATTCTTGCCTAAACTCAGGGGCAGAGGGTTTATTGGCAAAAAATGCAATGGACCTGATTAAGTCAGGATTGACTTTTGATGAAATTGTTGACAAATTATACAAAATAAGAAAAGACATCAGTATTTTTGTCAAGATTCCTGACCTAAACTACGCTGCAAAAAGTGGAAGGGTTCCTAGAGTTGCCGGGATGGTAGCCGCATCTTTGGGAATAAAGCCCATGATATCAATTGATGATGATGGAAATGGAACTGTACTGAAAGAGTTTAACATCAAGAAGCTTATCAATAGAACTGTCAGAGAGAAAAAAATTAAAGAATATGTCATTGTTCATACTGACAA
Organism: Dethiosulfatibacter sp.; assembly: GCA_019084435.1. The sequence continues at coordinate 1,616 of JAHRFV010000103.1, read as the reverse complement.
TCCTCAAAAGGCAAAAGAACTTTCGGAATTTACTGAAAATATTTTAGGATTTCCACCTTTGTATATAGAAAGCGTTTCTTCAATTATTTCCGCGTTCATAGGTAGAGGAGCGTATGGTATAGCATTCAGGGAGGGTAGAGATGTTTAATAATTATATTCTAGCGTTCATTGAAATAGTAGTTTATTTCTCTATATTTTTTATTATTGCCCAATGGATGTACAACAATTCTATCGTAGATATTGGCTGGGGCTTGGGCTTTGTTTTGCTTTCATGGGTGATGTTCCTAAACAATCCAAATGCAGATAGAATCGTCATACCAATAATGGTTTCTGTATGGGGATTGAGGCTTTCATATCATATTTTCATTAGAAATTTTGGCAAACCAGAGGATTTCAGATATGTAGATATGCGAGAATCATGGGGAGATCATCAACGGATCAATGCTTTTTTCAAGGTTTTTATGCTGCAAGGGTTTCTACAATTCTTGGTAGCCATGACAATTATTACATATGGAAATCAGATTAACAATGTAGTTTTGGTCATAATTGGTATTCTGATATTCATTTTCGGATTGGCTTTTGAGTCCATAGGAGACAAGCAACTAAAGGATTTCAAAGCCAACCCCAATAACAAGGGTAAGATTATTCAAAGCGGTTTATGGCAATACACTAGACACCCCAATTATTTTGGAGAAGCCACATTATGGTGGGGAATTTTTCTAGTAGGTATTGGAACAGGAGCTCCATACCATTCCATAATTGGGCCTCTCACCATTACATTTCTGGTAAGATTTGTATCCGGTGTGCCTTTGTTAGAGAAAAAGTATAAGGATAGACCGGATTTTATAGAGTATAAGAAAAAAACACCTGTATTCATTCCGTTTATAGGGAAGAGAGGATAAATCATGGAAAGCTCCGGATATAAATATTTTAAAATATACTTTTTAATTGCAACCATTGCTTTTTTTATTTTGATTATATATGGCGTGACAGCCAAGGATATAATGGCAGAGGGAAACCATATTCTTGAAGTGTATTGGGGGGTATTTACTTTTATTGACCTTTATTTCATTTTTTTTGTTTTTTACTTTTGGATTGTTTACAGAGAAAAATCTGTGCTAATGTCTATTGTTTGGTTTCCTCTGATTATGGGAGGAGGCGCATTAATGATAGCTTTGTATTGTTTCATTGCTATGCTGACATCTAAGGGTGACATGAAAAAAGTTTTGTTGGGAAAAAGATATTAATCTGATAAAATAGTAATAGTGAGGTGATATAATGGAAGATAAGAATAAAGTACTTGAAGTAATGTCAAATGCGGGTAAAGCTCTGAAATCTGGAGAAATAGCTGAACTATCTGGCCTTGATAAGAAAACGGTAGACAAGATCATGAATGAACTTAAAAAGGAAGACCAAATTGTTTCGCCAAAAAGGTGTTACTGGGAACCAAAATAAATACTACAGGAGTGAATGGGTAGATGGAAAAAATTTTGTTTGGAAAAGGGGAGAACAAGGTTCACCTGCTCCCTAAAATGGCCAATCGTCATGGGTTGATTGCAGGTGCTACCGGAACAGGCAAAACAGTTTCATTGAAAGTTTTAGCGGAGGCTTTCAGT
>JAHRFV010000203.1 GCA_019084435.1 Dethiosulfatibacter sp. | reverse complement strand
GACGCCAGTTACAAGAATATTTTTAATGCTTTTGTAACTAGGACTGGCTGTGTAGCTTAAAGCTTTTTCACAGGCTGCTTCAAGACTTTGCTCTGAATATTTCTCAGCCAGTTTGAGTAGTCCCATGCAACTTCTATAGGTATGTTGCTCAACTCGGTTTGTCTAATCACTCAAAGATTGATACAATTTGGCGTTATTCGATTAACGCCAAAAGGTTTAGATTAATGCCAAATTGTTTGAATAACGCTAAAAAGTGCACAGGGTATATAATGTACCCTATAAAATGGACAGTGAAAAGTTTAGAAACCCTTATTGTGGACACGTCAACTCATTGTTATGTTTCCTTAAACAACATGGTCTGACCCACTGTGGATCAGCCTCCTCCCCGATCTAGTTATTAACTACTTTTCTACAGGATATCCCGCTTCCACCCATGCTGAATAGTTACCTTCAAGCCTATACACATTTTCAAAACCTGCTTCGATAAGCTTTTCAGCACCAGCAATGGCTACACTGTCTACATGACAGTAGACCAAGTAAGTTTTGCTTTTATCAAGTGTAGGAATCGCTTCATCCAATGAGCCGTCCCCTAAATAGTAGTTAACTGCGCCCGGGATGTGACCCTGATCATAATTTGGCGATACATCTATTATCACTATATCAGGTGTGCTATCGATAAGCTCTTTGGCTTCCTCTGGGGATAAGTCGACATACGTGGGTGCAGAGATCGGTGCACATCCTACGACCAAAAGTGCAAGAACGATAACTGCTACTAAAATAAATACTGAAAGTTTTTTCATCATTTTTTTCTCCTTTATATATCATTGAAAAACTCTGATTTTCATCTCATATTACCCTCTTAAATACATAATAACTTGTTTTTCTTAAGATTTACTTTAATGTGTTCTTTTGTATAATTCATCGAACTAATGTGTCCAGTCCTTTTCCATGACGGCATCAGACATCTCCGACAGCTCGAATATATAATCACTATAAGCATCTAGTAGAATACTAACAATATCCCTTGGTTTTATTACTTTTTTCGATTGACTTTGTTCATAGCAAGGGGGACAAGAAAAACGTATAATATGCCCTATAGAATGACCAATAAACGCTTTGGTTTCCATGAAGCGATGAAAAAGCGATACCATTAGGCATCGCTTCCCGCAAAACTCATACGACGCTCTGGTTGCTCGCCAGCATTGCCTTATCCTTCGAATGAGTAAGGTAATATCATCATACCAAAAAAAACAAAGAATCAATCACACAATTGCAAAATATCCTTGAAATGGGGTACACTATACAAAGAAGGGTTTGATGAAGGAAATCAGTTTTCTATCGGAGATGTTGGGTTATATCAATAAAAATATTTTTTTAACATAAATATTTATTTATAAAAATCTCAATACGATCATGTGTTGAGATTTTTATAATTTCTAATAACAAATTTATCAGCTCATTGGTTTCACAATCGCTGACGTTGATTTCATACTTCATATGATTAAAGAGGCTTTAGTTTATACCAACAAGTTAACTCTTAATCTAAATGAACCGGTAGCAATGGTGGCATAAAAAAACTAATTATGAAACTCCTTCAAAAATTATATAATCAGATTTATCTATACTGGTATATGGCAGTTTCTGTTTAAGATTGTTTATATCAACATCGCTTATTTGATTCTCAACTAACCAAAGCAATTTAAGGTTTGTCAGCCCTGAAAGGGGACTTATGTCGCTTATTTGGTTACGCTGTAAGCCCAGAAATATTAGATTTGTCAGCCTTGAAAGGGGACTCAGGTCGCTTATTTGGTTATCACTTAACCTCAGATCAGTAAGGTTTGTCAACCCTGAAAGGGGACTTATGTCGCTTATTTGGTTCTCATCTAACAACAGCATTCTAAGGTTTGTCAACCCTGAAAGGTGGCTTATGTCACTTATTTGGTTAAAACCTAAACTCAGATTTGTAAGATTTGTCAACTCTGCAAGTGGCTTTATGTCACTTATTTGGTTACGATGCAAACCCAGATATACTAGATTTGTAAGCCCTGACAGGGGGCTTATGTCATTTATTTGGCAACGATACAAATCCAGGTTTCTTAAAGAATTGAACCACTTTAAATCAATTAACGTTTCGATATCTGTACCATATAAACCTAAATATTTTTGATAGGCTATATCTTTCCAACGTATTTTCTCATCATTCAATCCATAAACAGCTCTAATGCTCGCTTCAAAATTAGCATCCTCAAATTCAATAATCATTTCAGGATCATATATGACTATTTCATTAGTTTCTTCAGGCAAATTAGCCTCCTCAGTTTCAGGTATTTCTTCTGCCATAGTTTCAATAACTCCTAGAGCCCGGATGGTCATAACTGCTGCCTCTGCTCTTGTTGCTGTTCCTGCCGGTACAAATGAACCGTCGGAATACCCTTTGATAATATTATTTGCATATGCCTTGGCAACATAACTGTGATATCCTAATCCTATTTGTTCTTTATCTGAAAAAGGAAGAATCGTGTCATCTGTTTCTGCCCCTATCATATTAACAGTCATCATGGCTATTTCTTCTCTGGTTATAGGTTTTTCGGGGTTATATGAAAGGCCATATAGATTTTTATCAATTACTCCCTTTTTAACGAGTGCTTCTATACGTCCCTTTGCCCAGTGTCCTTCTACATCGTCAAAAGTTTTTGCTCCTATTACTTCCTCCAATCCCAGAGCACCACTTAGAACTGAACAAAATTCTGCTTTTGAGATCGTATTGTTTGGTCTGAATGTTCCGTCAGGATATCCATTGATGGCACCTTTATCTACAAGGTCCTGAATATTCCTCTCTGCCCAATGTCCAGATATGTCTGACATTTGGAATGCTGAAACAGATAATGTCATCATTAAAAGCAATATCATAACGATTATAAATACCTTTCTTGATACAAACATAATTATTCCTCCATTTTATACTTGTGTGCAGTCAGTTAAAAACCTAGATTTCACGTATGTTTTTTATTAGCTTCAAAGATCAATATTTCACGAGGAATTAAGACCATTACTCAAATATTGCACATTATTTACCAGCACTTTTCAATTGTTTTCGATGAATTACTGTTGCTTGGAATACGTTGACATACGGAACAGTAAGACATTTGATGAGCAAACGATTCTCGCGTCGTGTTGTGAGGTTTGCGCACAGTGGGTCTGCTATTTTGTCGTGTCCACAATAAGGGTTTCTAAACTTTTTGCTGTCTATTCTATAGGGTACATTATATTGTTAGGTATAACAATTTCAAATTGAAGGCTTGAAACACCGCTAACATCGACATCGAAAACTATTGATTAAATGATATTTTAGTTCTATCAGGATGACTGTTTGAGTCGCATATCTACTTCTTCAGTCGTTTTACTCCTTCACAAGCAGTGTTGGCTCGTGATAACAGAATTGCTATCCTACAGCAATTGTTCGATGTTGGTAAAAACCTAGGTCTTACTTGGTATGGGGAACTAGGTAGTATTCTTGCTATGCCTTACACTTGTCATGAACTTCCTTGTAGGGTAATCATAAAGCTTGTACTGTTATAGATCTCAACACCAATGCAAACGATCTATACTCAACTTCTCTTATATTATCTTATCGCATACAGATAACTTTCAATACTGCCAATATAAACCACCCCGTCCGCTATGGTCGGTGAAGAGAATATATAACCATCCGTCTTGAATTTCCACTTCTCCTGGCCTGTCTTGCTGTCTATCGCATACAGATAACTGTCCCTACTGCCAATATAAACCACCCCGTCGGCTATGGCCGGTGAAGATCCTATAGAATCATCCGTCTTGAATTTCCATTTCTCCTGGCCTGTCTTGCTATCTATCGCATACAGATAACTATCATCACTGCCAATATAAACCACCCCGTCCGCTATGGCCGGTGAAGATCCTATAGAATGATCGCTCTTTAATTTCAATTTCTCCTGGCCTGTCTTGTTCTCTATCGCATACAGATAGCTGTCACAACTACCAATATAAACCACCCCGTCCGCAACAGCTG
>JAHRFV010000126.1 GCA_019084435.1 Dethiosulfatibacter sp. | reverse complement strand
CTAACATGCCATCACTCATTATCAAGAGGCTTTCGCGGCATAAACGCTGCCGATATTATCATCGGGAGTTGACGTATCTAAATATTAATACACAAGAATATTTAACAGGTCCGTGTCACATATGTTTGACGTCTCTAGAAAAATTATGCGTCTATTCATTTTATGCCTATTGATATAAAATTTATCTAATGATATTATAATATTGATAAAAAGCAAATCAAACATCGGAGGTCATTTGACAATGGAAGAAAAACTCTCAATTACCAAATCTATTGAAAGGTCTTTCAAGGTTTTAGAGTCATTCTTAAATGGCAATTCTGAACTTTCTATGACTGAAATAAAGGAATTATCAGGTTTGCCACAAAGTACAGCTCATAGAATAATAGCGACCCTAGAAGAACAGGATTACCTTGAAAGAAACTTAGATAACAAAAAATACTATTTAGGAACTAAAATTATCCAGTTAGGAGCTTCTGGTATAAAGTATTACAAATTAAATACTAGAAGAATAGCACTCCCTTATATGATAAAATTAAGAGATAAATTTAGTGAAAGCGTTACTTTGTTTACTGTTCACGAAAAATATAGGATATGCATAGAAAGAGTTGAACCTGAAAGAGGTCTAAGGACAGTAATGAGCATAGGCGAAAAGCTATCAATAAGGAATGGTGCTTCTGGTAAAATGCTGATGGCTTATATGAGTGATGATTATCTAGAAAAAATTCTTGATGATTTTGATGAAGAACTGAGATTAAAACTAAAGAAAGTAAAAGAACAAGGTTATGCAATAAGCATTGGTGAGAGAGATGAGAGTCTGATAGCAATAGCAGCTCCTGTTTTCGAATCAAACGGAGAAGTATTAGGTGCGTTATCATTAGCCGGTCCGACAGACAGATTCTATAAAGAAAAAATGGAAGAAAAAATAAGTGAAGTGGTGAAAATCTGTGACGAAATTTCACAAACTTTAGGATATAGGAAAAAATGAAGTAAGCACTCAATAATATGTTATACTTCGTAAGGAGATGCCAAAGTCAACTACTCAGACTGTAGAAAATCAGACATTAGAACGCAAGTTTTGATCCCCGATTTCTTTGTTTTTGAATTTTCGGAACGAGAAAAGATAAAAGACAAGAGAAAGCTCTTTTAAGAGGAGTCAAGAGTCCCCGTCTTTTCTTGATTTTAGAAAATTTCTTTAAATTCTGACAAGCATAAGAAAGCCAGACTTTCATTCCCATCCGTGCTTTGCCGACATAATGAGTGTATCGCATGCCATGGTTTTCTTTCGATTCTGATACAATGCAGCCATCCCTCTTGTATGCCGAATATCCTCGCATTGATCCAGATAATGTTGCCATAGATGGCGATTCAGAACCTTCACATTATTTTTGCTATTGGTGCATCTGTCCAGATGAGGACAAGTCATGCGGATAAGGCGGTTGCTTTTGTATTCTCTTTTTCCCTCTCGAGTCCTGGTTGAATAGTTAAGCAGTTTTTTGTTCGGACAAATGTAAAATCATAGTACTCATCATAAACATATTCGTATTTTCTGAAAAAACCTGTTTTTTTCTGAGGTCTCGTATAGGGAAATACAGGAGTGAGGCTATCTTCTATCAGCATCTGTGCGATTGGCGCTGTCTTGTAACCGGAGTCGGCAACAAGTTTTTCCGGTGCGTATGATTTGATTTTTTGATAGAGCTTATGGAAGGTTCTGCTGACATGTTCGTTCCCAGGTGAATCGTGTATCCCAGTATCCATCCATGAGCGTCACAGACTGTCTGAGCACTGTAGGCATAGACAATCTTGTGCTCTCCCTTGTGGAACAGACCGCTTTCTAGATTGCTGATGTTCATTGATGTTTCTTTTTCTTCTACGGCATCTGTCTCTGAATCATTATCGTCGTCGTCAAAGGTTTTTTACCTTTTTCTTCTCGGTCTTTATTAATCTCTTTCTGCAGTTTCGCTTCGTAAAAGGCCGCTTCCTTTCTGACCATCTTTTTGATCGCTTTATGGTTCTTAGCTCTTGCCTTGATGTGAGTGGCATCCACAAACAGTGTCGATGTTTCCACCAACTCGCATCGGAAGTATTCCTCTAAAATCTTTTCAAATATCAGTTCAAACAGGTTCATCTCTTTGAAGCGCCTGATGTAGTTCTTCCCGAAAGTGCTGAAGTGAGGGACAGCATAGACATCCAATTTCAGAAACCACCTGTAAACCATATTTATTTCAATATCCTTGATGGTTTGGCGCATGCTCTTGATACCCCATACAGATATTGAATCAATGGAATCTTATAATGAGTGTTACTGGGTCTACACTCGGTCTTCCTTGATGTTCAAAATATTTATCCGACACCAGTTTATAGATGAAGGATAAATCAATTGATCTCTTAATGTCACGCACCAAATGGTCTTTCGGAACCAAATCGTCCATGCAAAAAATTTGTACCTGTTCTCTGTTTTTATCAGTGTCTTTTGTTAACACCCTCCCACTCCCATATGTTATGATGCATTCATTATACTATATTTTTACTAATAAAGCTCTATTTATCAACGTTTTTTGACGTCTAGATACAAAAAAAGTAACGAGAGTAATGATTCCTCTTGTTACTTTGTCTACAGTCTGAGCAGATGACAAAATCATCTATTTTGTTGTTTTTTGCATGCAAATTTTGGAAAAAAGGATAGGCAAAAACCTGGCTTTAGCATTAACACATCTCCTATCAGGGAATATGGTTTTCCCTAGATGCGGTTTCCAGAGGATTTTCAGCTACAAGATCTTGAATCGTTGGCGCAAGCAATACAAAAGAAATGGACCGAAACATAAAAAGAAAAAGAGAAAATTACACAGATGTTTGGAATAGCAGCAATATATTCACTGACATGGGTAAACGCACAGGAATGTATCATATCATGAAAGCTATGAGAGTATTAGCTGACGTAGTTTGTCGTAGCGAGTCATTTACGATAAGAAAGAGAGCATGATAGTCTTTCAGATCTTTTAGGCATTGAATGTTCTTTTACCATGCTTTTTTTGCAAAGAGTCATGCTCCCTGAGGCTCATTGTCAATGACAAACGGAGGGTGCTGGAAAAACCGTAATACTTTCTCGTTAAAATATGCTAAAATGAAAATCAGTAAATCTATCTTAACAAGAGGAATCAGTCTATTCTTCTTTTCCTACAGGAAGTAACGCAACCCATATTTGATCGAATTTACTTTTTATCAAAATTTTGTTAATATCATTATTATAGGTTTTTTAGCAACTAAAGAATCGGAGGTATTCTAATGTTAATCAAAAGAGCAGACAATTACGACGTTATTGTTGTGGGAGGTGGTTTGTCAGGAATGCATGCGGCTGTTGAAGCCAACAAAAAAGGCGCAAAGGTCGCTATTATATCAAAGAAAAAAGCTGGGAAATCAGGCGCTTCTGTTGTTTCAAAGTCAATTCACAGATTTGCACCAAAAGATCCGTCTTTTAAAATTGATTTTACCAATAAAGCCCTTGAAGCCGGTAGATTTATCAATGATAAAGCATTAATGGAAATTTTGATCAACAATGGTTCTGATTCAGTTGAAAATCTATTATCATATTTGCCAAGTTTATACTTTAACAAAAAATCCCTTGAAGATATGCTATATAGCAATATCGCCTATCATAATCCCAAAAAAGGTGTTTTCCTAACCTCCAAAATAAGAGAATACATAGAGAGGCATACTTCAATATCCATTTTTGACAACTTTATGGGTGTGGAAATAATGACAAAAAACAATTCTGTCTGTGGCTTGATTACCGAAAACAAGAATGACCTTCACTATTTCACAGCCAAATGTATAGTATTAGCCACGGGTGGCTATGCCTACATCTACAGAGAAACTAGTACAACAAACGATGCAACCGGAGATGGCATCGCTATGGCACTAAGAAAAGGTCTTCCACTAACTGATATGGAGTTTGTGCAGTTCTATCCCTATCGGGTTATATCACCTGCTATCCATGACATATTTCCTAATCTTTTCAGTGAAGGTGCTATTTTTCTCAATGAAAAAAACGAAAGATTTATGCAAGATTTTCCCAAAAAAGAATTAGAGAACAGAGATGTTTTAGCCAGAGAAATATTCAAGCAGAAGGAGGTATTTTTGAATCTTGATAACTGTTCAATCCCTTATCTTACAAAAGAATCTCCCGAACTGCTTGAAATACAAAAAAAATATCCAGAAACACCACTTAAAGTTGTCCCGAAAGCACATTTTTCAATGGGCGGTATTAGGATTAACCCTGACTGTTCAACGGGTTTGCGCGGCCTTTATGCCTGCGCAGAAGTAACTGGGGGACTACACGGCGCAAATCGACTGGCAGGCTATGCCTTAACGGAAACAGCTGTCTTTGGTCCTGTTGCAGGCAAAAATGCAGCACTATACGCTGAAAGCAGAGAATATGAAGATATCATTCCGGAAGCACCATTTTTACCTCAAATAGGCAGGGACGACATTAAGGTAATAAAGCACCAACTTAGAGATGTGATGTGGGAAAAAGCAGGAATTGTAAAAAACGAAGAAGGTTTGTTAGCGGCTCATTCTATCATTTTAGAGATGAAAACTAAACTAGAACAATCCAAACCCGCTATTCTCAAAGACTGGATTGAAACCTACAATATGTTAAGCTTGGCATTCGTCATGACAGAATCCTCATTGCTTAGAAAAGAAAGTAGAGGCGCTCATTTCAGATCAGATTATCCTGATGAAAACAACAAGTTTTTAGGTAATTTTGTTTATACTGGATTTGATATGGATTTCAATAAGCTTTAGAATAAATAAGAGCGGGCTCTTAGCTCCCGCTCAATACTTTATTATACTTGTGGCACCAGATAGTTGATAAATTCATCAAACATGTCATAATTAGATTTGCATGTTTTAGGCTGGATTGCTATATTTGTATTCTGTAGTGTCCCATCAGTTCTGGTCAAGGTTCCTGAGCTTTCAGCCAGGCTTACAAGTGGCAAAACTAGATTAACCTTTTCTGTCAGATCATTTGGAAACATACTCATAGCTACCAGGTATTCCACGTCCAATCCAGATGTATCCACTTCTTGCTCACCAATGAATACCAGGGCTTTTATACTTCCATTTTTTGCTTTTGACAATATTTCCTCACCTGATTTTGTGAAACCCAAATCTATTGCGCCTTGAGCATTTGCTTCTTTTTTAAGAGTTAACAAGCCTCTATGTGGTTTGTTGATTTTACCGGTTACCACAGCCATCTCTTTGAGCAGCTTCTGAATGGCCGGAGAAACAGTGAACTCATCAATCATAATAATCGGTTTCTTCGCCTTCATATAAGCATTAGCTATTTGCTCAGCCTGATCATTTGCCAATCCGTCTTTCTTCCCTTGCAAATATCCTAGAACATCAGTGAATAAAGTCTCTAGATTTTTTGTCTGATAAGAAGCAGTTGAGAAATGGTCCAATCTGGTACCCTTTTCTGATATTGATATCAGAGGCCTGTTTAGATTTTTTATTTTTACACCCATAGGAGCAAAACTCTCATAGACATTTCCAACGGCAAGTATCAGTTCTGCATTATTTAACTCCTCATACTTGACAGTGGATTGGATGTCATCTCCAGAAATGTTTATTGATCCAATCATATCTGTCTCTAGTTGTGTGCTTAATCTTCTGACCAGTTCAAGTTCTTCATTAGTCAGCCTCTGTGAAATGAGAAACCCAATGCTGTCTTTTCCGTGTAAATACTTGATAGACTTAAGTTTCGAAATTAATTCAATTTTTGCATCTTCAAAGCTTATATCAGTAGCTACGCCTTTCACTTTCAGTGATGGTCCCATAAGTCTATTTGTCTTATTGATATAATCAAACTCAAATTTGCCTTTTTTGCATAGGACACCATCATCTTTAAGTCTATTTGGTGTCACCTTATAGATCAGTTTACCTTCATGCTGATAAATCACATTGCAACCAAGAGAGCAACTGGCGCATACTCCCTCTGTCTTTTCCAGATTCAAAGGTATTTCTTTTTGCGTTCTCATTTTTTCTTGAATAGCACCAACAGGACAGACATCAATACACTGACCGCATGATATGCAATCAGTTTCTTCCAAAGGTCTGTTGAACTCAGGTGCTATCAACGCGTCAAATCCTCTGTCAACAATACCTAATGCTGTGATTCCCATGAATTCATCGCAGGTTCTGACACAGAGACCGCACTGGATACATTTATCTGGATTTCTGTCGATAAACTCGTGAGTCTGAGGTTCATAACGCTTGTGATTTTGACCGAGCTCTTTGTCTGTATCTATATCTTCTTCTTTGATATAATCAATCAACTGACACTCAAAATAATCCTTGCAACCACACTCCAAACATCTTGAACCTTCTTTTCTTGCATCACTTTCTGAATAGTAGGTCACAATCTCCTCAAAATTATGCTTCCTGAGATCAGCTTCCATATGTGTTAGTGGCATTCTTTCTTCACTCTTATACTTCTCAAAGTCTTTTTCAGTCAGATCCTTCTGTCTTACAATGATTGGTTCCCTATGAGGTATGATATAACCATTTAGGTAGCTATGAATAACTCTAGCTGCGTTTTTTCCGTCAGCTACAGCCTGAATCGCTATTTTAGGACCTGTGACTGCATCTCCACCGGCGAAAATACCCTCTATATTGGTTTCAAAGGTTCCGTCTTTGACCTGTATCGTTCCCCATTTTGTTGTTTGAATCTCTGAATTATTCCCCATGCAGACATTCTGACCAATGGCGGCAATAATTGTCTCTGATTGCAACATCTCAACTTCGCCTTCGATAGGTTCAGGCTTTCTTCTTCCTGATTCGTCTGGTTCTCCAAGTCTCATTTTCTGACACAATAGACCTATTGCTTTTCCATTTTCTTCTACAATATTGATAGGAGCTGATAAGAAGCTGAAAACCACACCTTCTTCCTTTGCTTCCTTTATTTCAATCTTTTCCGCAGGCATTTCCTCTTCGGTTCTTCGATAGACAATCCTAACTTCCTTTACGCCAAGTCTTACACAAGTTCTGGCAACGTCCATGGCTGTGTTTCCGCCACCTACTACCAAAACCTTTTCTCCCAGTTTTATGGGTTCATTCTGTGTCACTTGTCTTAAAAAATCTATTCCGCCTATAACACCCTCTGCGTTCTCTCCCTCACATCTCATGGCGGAGCTTTCCCACGCGCCGATTGCAACAAAGGAAGCATCATAATGCTTTTGCAGATAGGCAAGGGTGATATCCTCGCCAAGCCTCATGTTATAGTTGAACTTGACGCCCATATTTTCAATCAGTTTAGTCTCAGCATCTATAACATGCTTTGGCAACCTATACTGGGGAATACCGTATCGCATCATGCCACCGGGCTTATCCATAGACTCGAAAACCTCTACACTATGTCCATCCTTAGATAGAAAATAAGCTGCTGACAAGCCCGCAGGACCCGCTCCTATTATGGCAACTTTTTTCCCGGTTTTCGGTTGCATCTCAGGCGTATATGTTTCTTCTCTGTCATCGAACAAATCGTAATCTGCTGCAAATGCTTTCAAAGCGGCTATAGAGACAGGTTTCTCCACAGAGTTTCTTCTGCAATCTGTCTCACAAGGATGAGGGCAAACTCGTCCAATGCTGGCCGGTATCGGCAAATCTTCCTTGATAAGTTTAACAGCTTCCTTGTATTGACCATTTGCAATCAATCCAGCATAGCCTTGAACATCTGTATGAGCAGGGCAAGCCATCATGCATGGTGGTCTACAATCTCCTCTATGATCCGACACAAGAAGCTTTAGAGCTGTTTTTCTTGTGGCTGTTGTACGTTCTGTATTGGTTCGGATGACCATGCCATTTTTAACAGGTGTCGCACAGGCTCTGACCAGTTTCGGCATACCTTCCAATTCAACGACACACATGCCACATCCACCGTAGGCTTCCATTCTTTCATCAAAACATAAATGAGGGATCTCAATGTTGTTATCCAGGGCAGCCTGCAGTATATTCTTATCATCCGTCGTGACTATCTCTGTATTATTGATATTTATTCTAATTTTAGGCATTTTCAATCTCCCTTCTAATCAACATGAACTGCATTGAAATTACATACATTTTTGCAGTTCCCGCATTTTATACATAGGTCCTGGTCGATGTGGTGCAGTTTCTTAGCTGACCCTGTTATGGCATCAGTCGGACAATTTCTAGCACATAGGGTGCATCCGACACAATTCTCTTCAGATATGGTATATGTCAAAAGCTGTTGGCATTGCTTAGCCGGACATTTCTTGTCATAAATGTGAGCCTCGTATTCCTTTCTGAAATACTTCAATCCAGTTATTACAGGATTTGGAGCAGTCTGACCAAGTCCGCATAAAGATGCATCTTTAATGCTATCTCCCAGCGATTCCAACTCATCCAAGTCTTCAGGCTTTCCTTTACCTAGAGTGATGCGCTCTAATATTTCAAGCATTCTTTTGGTACCGATTCTGCAGTACAAGCATTTTCCACAGGACTCCTTACAAGTAAAATCAAGGAAAAACTTAGCTATGTCAACCATGCATGTTGTTTCATCCATAACAACCATACCACCAGAACCCATTATGGCGCCTGTCGCATTGATATCTTCATAGGTCACTAATGTATCCATCAACTCTGCAGGAATACACCCTCCAGAAGGCCCTCCAAGCTGAACTGCCTTGAATTTTTTATCCTCTTTGATGCCTCCACCGATATCAAATATGACCTCGCTAAGCTTCATACCCATAGCGACTTCAACCAGACCACCATTTTTTATTTTTCCTGATAATGCAAAAACTTTTGTCCCTTTGCTTTTCTCGGTTCCAACAGATGCAAATTTATCGGCACCGTTTGAGATAATCCATGGAACATTGGCCAGTGTCTCTACATTGTTGATATTTGTAGGCTGTTGCCAGTAGCCGGATTCTGCAGGGAAAGGAGGTTTGAGCCTAGGCATGCCTCTTTTTCCTTCCAAAGACTCTATAAGTGCGGTTTCTTCACCACAAACAAAAGCACCTGCTCCTTTTTTGATACGGATTTCAAAATTGAAATTCTTGCCCAATATCTTTTTGCCTAGATAGTTCTTCTCTTTAGCCTGAGCGATGGCCCCTTCCAGTCTTTCAATTGCCAACGGATACTCTGCTCTGCAATAAATGATACCTTCATCAGCCCCTATCGCATAACCACCAATCATCATACCTTCAATGATCCTGTGTGGGTCTCCCTCTAAAATACTGCGGTCCATAAAGGCTCCCGGATCTCCCTCATCGGCGTTGCAAACCATATATTTCTTTTCTTTTTTTTGCTTTAATGCCGCATCCCATTTGAACCAGGTAGGGAATCCAGCTCCGCCTCTTCCGCGCAACCCGGATTTTTTGATTTCCTCGATTACATCTTCTTGACTCATATTATTCAAAATTTTCGAAATTGCTTTATAGCCACCTTTTTGGATGTAGTCCTCAATTCTCTCAGGATTGATGATACCACAGTTTTCCAAGGCAATTTTGACTTGTTTTTTTGTATAATCAGCAGGTTGATCAAGCTTATATAGCAAATATTCATCCAACGGTTTATGCTCGTTCATGTGGCTGTCTAAAATTTCCTTAGCCTTTTTACCATCAACGAACCCATAAGAAAATACATTGCCAGCAGTGACCACATCCATAATTGGTTCATAAAAACACATGCCGATACACCCTGTAGGCTCAACAATCAGTTCAAGATTATTGGTCTCAACCTCATGACGCAGAACTTCCAACACTTTCCTGCCACCAGCCGCTATGCCACAACTCCCTAAACCAACTCTAATTTTCATTATTCTCACCTCTGTCTTCCTGCTTCTTGATATCCTTGATAATCTGAACAGCTTTTTTTGGTGTCAGATTACCATAAGCCTCTCCGTTGATCATAATGACAGGTGCAAGACTGCAACACCCAAGACAAGCCACATCTTCTACTGTAAACAGAAGATCCTCAGTTGTTTCACCAGCTTTAATCTGAAGGTGTTCACAGATTGCTTTTGACACATCTTTAGAACCATTGACATGGCAAGCTGTTCCCTGGCACTGCAGTATTAGGTACTTGCCGATCGGATGCAGCCTAAACTGTGTATAAAAAGTGGCAACTCCATAAATCGTGGCTTTTTTATTGTCGGTCTTTTCAGCCACATATTCCATTGCCTGTTGTGGTAAATATCCGTAAAGATTTTGAATTTCTTGAAGAATATTGATAAGACTGCCCTTTACCTTTCCATATTTTTCAATAATTGGCTCCATAAGTGTCAAATCTATCACAGTATCCGCATCTGTCAATTGTGTTTGTGTTTCTTTGCAGTTTTCACACATTTTTTCTTCCCCTTTGCATGGTTTTATATTATCTTAGTCGTCCTTTGGACTATAAGTATCTTTCAAATATTTTTAATCCCCATCTCAAGATGTAAGATGGCCTCCAACACAGCTCCTCCTATTGATCTCGCCTTATCGGATATGGTGTGGCAGTCAACCTTGGTCCCTCTAGGGTCAACATCGGCTATTTTCATTCCTTTGAAGACGGTTGTTCCCTGTTGAATCATCCCTCTGACCAAACCTGAAATACTGGCAATCACTGGCTTTCCATTCACTTCAGCCAAAACATCCCCAGCTTCAACTAACGAATCAATATCCCTATAGACATTAATCAAACCATTATCGGGAGAGTAAACCACTCTTTCCCAGGTATAACCGTCTATATTTCCAGGTATACCTGTATTGGCCTCGGCTTCTCCATTATAAATGACTCTACCAAGATGATGTCCTCTGTTTGTTTCGATTACTGCATGGACATCTTGACCGGCTGAGAATCCCGGTCCCAAAGCGATGACAATATCAGCCAGATTCTTATGAGTCCCCAGATTTTTTTTAGCCAATATGGCATCTATGACCACAAATGGCTTGTAGACATCTATTGAATCTCCTTCAGAATCAACAATAATCGGTATCACATAATCTATATGAGCCTGATTGACTTGTTCGGCGTTTTCGCACAGTCTGCTTCTAACACCCTCAATTTCAACTTCACCATCAAAAATTGCCTGAGAAAAAGACACAGTTCTTCGTATAGCTGTTGGATTTTTGATTTCTAATATTATAACTTTAAACCCAGCTTGATGCAACCTATAAATGGTTCCTGTAGCAATATCTCCTCCACCTCTTACGATTACACATTCTCTATATTTCATGATTTCCTCCATAAAGGCTAAATAAAACAATTCAATATGAAACATTTATATTAATGTAACTCTTATTATATTCTATCACTTCGTGTCAATATTGAATATCATGCTTTTTCCCTAAAAAAAAACCTTCCCGAAGGAAGGCTTTAATCTATAATAACTACTTAAAACCTTGCTCATTATTCATATGCCTGAATTTATGAATAAAATTGTGTTATATGTCTAATTTTAAATCTTCTGGTTTGATAAGGTTTGCTTTTTTCATGATTTGATATACAGCCAATCCAATAACTGCAGGAAGTATAAAATGTACTAACAATATTGCAACATACATCATGCCTCCGCCTTTGCCGGCTGCTTCCATAGCATCTATCGCTCCAAACTGTCCTACTAGACCTGAGGTACCCATACCAGCTCCCATAGGAGTGTTTTCCATTTTAAAGAGCACTGTAGAAATCGGACCGGTGATAGCAGATGCAACAATCGCAGGCACCCAAATCTTCCAATTCTTAACAATATTTGGAACCTGTAGCATTGATGTTCCCAATCCTTGAGATAAAAGACCACCAAATCCATTAACTTCGTAGCTGATGACTGCAAAAACCACCATATTGGCAGCGCAACCTGCAACTGATGCGCCGGCAGCCAGACCTGATAATCCAAGCATAATTGCTATAGCAGCACTACTGATTGGAAGTGTCAATGCGATTCCCATCAATACAGAAACTAAAATTCCCATAGGAAGTGGCTGCAATTCTGTGGCTGCGTTGATCAGGTTTCCGAATCCAGTCATAAAAGCACTGATTCCAGGTCCTAACAACGTACCGACTATAACGCCGGCTAGAATTGTAACAGCTGGTGTTACAATAATATCAACCTTGGTTTCTTTTGAAACCAGTTTTCCAAATTCTGCTCCTACCAAACCTGCAATCAAAGCTCCAACAGGACCACCAAGAGCATTACCTGCTGCACCGGTGATAGTAGATGAGAAAAGAACCAATGGTGGCGCTTTCAAACCATATGCGACAGCGACTGCAATTCCAGGGCCGGTCATGTTTCTAGCTAGCGGCCATACGGTTTCTGTTAAAAACACTATCCCCAATTTTCCACCGATAGTATTCAGTATACTTCCGATAATTAGGGTTCCAAATAGACCCAAGGCCATAAAGCTCAATGTGTCTATCAGATATCTCTGGACAGATATCTCAATGTTCTTTCTTTTTAGAAAACTTTGCTTCTGCATCTCTTGTACACCGTCACTCTTATTTTTCATTCTTATCCCTCACAAATAATATTTAATATAAACAATTACATCAATAATACCTCTATTTGTCTGCATATTCAAAAGATTTTCAGTACTTAAATAACTGATGTCATTAAACTGCCTCCTTCAACTTACCTAAAACCTGGAAGACAACACTTCTGAATCAATCACTTACACATCATATCAATTTTTATGAAATTGATTATATCACAACTGTTACCAATGATCTAATGCTAATGCCAATAGGATAAAACAGAGAAAGCAAAATATACTTTCTTTTATTTACAATAGTATACCACAATTTAGAGAGATTTGATAAAAAAAATTAAATAAAAATACAACTTTTATAGATAGCATAATAACTACTTAATGACACGGTTTAACTTATATGTTATCATGATATCAAATTTATCTGCTTATTTACTAATTCGAATGTAAATTTTTCTTCGACATAAGAAAATGATTTTTTGGATGTGCTATCCGAACATGATTAGTTTTGAATATCTCTAAGAAACTAAGCGTTCCACAATATTACCCAGCTTGCTTGCGCGAGTTATAAAGCGCCTGATTTATCGAACAAATATTGAATCATTAATCCTTATACTCACTTGAAAAAATAGAAACTAGTTGTTATATTATATGGATTGGATCAATATGAGTGTCTTATTTGACACTACAAATTATAAAGGAAGGATGAAATATGAAAAAACTAGTTGTTTTATGGACAGATGGAAACAAGGTTTCAGTAGAAAACATGATATTCATGTACACTCTCAATGCCAAAAAAAAAGGTTGGTGGGAAGAAGTTGAATTGATTATATGGGGAGCCGCGACAGAATTGGCAGCAAGCGATGAACATATTCAGGAACTTATTAAACAGATGATCCAAGCTGGCGTTAACGTCAGAGCTTGCAAAGCATGTGCTGAAAATCTGGACAAAGTACAAGAATTAGAGTCACTTGGTATTGAAGTGCTTTACATTGGCCAACCTTTTACTGAGCATTTAAAAGATCCAGAGACCAAGGTTATCACCTTGTAAATGGTTGTTTTTGAAGTTCTTGTTTTCCAATGGATAAATGTATCCTAAAAACTAAAAGAACATCATATCTTAGAATAGATTTTAATTCTAAATTATGATGTTCCTTTTAATTGAATGAACTATTGATCTTTCTAAACTAAATTCAACATATCCCTAAGAGTCTTGCCATCTAGGCATTTTTCGGCATTGCAGTTCTTTTCATATTATACGACAAAGCAGCGATGCATAGCACCAAAGAAACACCTACATAAAACGGTCCACTTGCAGTAAAGACATAATTAAAAGCAGCTAGTGCAGAAATAGCCAGGACTATCTTTTCAACTAATAACAGTCTCAGCTTCCAAGCTCCATTAAATATAACAGCTAGTACAAAGAATCCTAAAGATACTCCGATAATTGTAAAAATCAGTGTCGCCACATTATCATACTGTAATAAAATCGCTGGACTATAAACAAAAACGAATGGAAGGAACAATGAAGGGAATGCAGCTTTCCAAACTTCTATGGCACCATCCCTATAAGAGCTATCAGACATCTTACAAGCAACTATTAGCCCGATTCCTACCGGTGGGGTTAAATGCGAGAGAAACGCAAAAAACATTGGGAACAGATGCGCTTGTAAAGTTGGTAACCCCAATCTTATTAACAAAGGTGACAGAACTGTTGCGACAATAACGTATGCAGCTGGGGTTGGAACGGCAGTCCCTAAAATCAACGAAGTTAGCATCGTGAAAAATAACAGCAGAAGCAAATTGTTTCCAGCTAAAGCTGCAAAAAATATACTTAACTTCAAAGTAAGTCCTGTTACTTCTATTGCTGCTACAGTGATTCCTATGACGGCCAAAATAATGGCAACATTCGATCCCGTTATTGCGCCTTCTGCAAACTTATCCCTTACTTCATACCAATCTAATTTGGCATCTTTACGTAGATTGGAAATAAGCCCCAGACCGACAACCATCATAATGCTCCAAAAAATTACATTCATTAATGAATATCCTTTCATCAGCATTCCAACTAGCATCCCCAAAGGAACAATAAAAAGAGGCGCATCCAACACTAAATTCCTCCAATTCATATCGAGAGGCAGTTTTATGATGTTAAGCTTTCTAGCATTCAACTCCGCATACATTAGTAGCATGACAAAATAAATTAAAGCAGGTATTATTGCTGCTTTGGCAATGGTTAGATACGGAATTCCTGTATAGGAAGACATAACAAATACTGTAGCTCCCATTATTGGAGGTAGAAACTGTCCCCCATTTGATGCTGCTGCTTCAATAGCAGCTGCTTGACTAGGTTTATAGCCTGCTTTTTTCATCAAAGGAATGGTGAAAGCGCCAGTGATCGTTATGTTAGCGACTGTGCTTCCTGTTATCGACCCCATTAATGCACTAGTGATGACAGCCAACGCAGCCGGACCGCTTCTTAGCTTAGACGCTGCCAGATTGCCGAGTTGCATAATAAATCGCAAACCTCCAAATGCGTGTAGCACCGAGCCAAAAATGATAAAAAGAAACAAATAATTTGCCGATAACGCCAACAAACTTCCATAAACGCCCCAAGGCGATGTCACATCTGTTGCTAAAATAGTAATCGCTCGTGGCAACGAAGAAGATGTGGCTTTGAGCACTCCTGGAATATACTTTCCATAAAGCACATATAGAAAAGCAATAACAGAAAAAATCGGGAATAGTAAACCGTAGGTCCAATATACCAGTAAAATAGATGTGAATGCAGCGAGCACTCCCATTACCAATGCCCAAAATGGTGGAAAACTAGGATTGGATAGAATCATTTTATAATTTAAAAAGAAATACAACGTAACGACGACGGAGGCAATAATTACTAAAATAATAGTCGCTCTTCTTGCCTTTGAAAGGTTTTTTGAGCGAAGTCTCGCCCATGCACTTACTACCATGGCAAACCCAAGATGAATTATTGCATGTTTCGCTGGTTCATATGGTACTTTCCTCACGTAATAAAGCTGATACAATATGAACACGAATAGAATAATATAAAAAATTAAGTCAATCCAGTTAGTTTTTGACTTTGTTTGTTTGTCTTCAATAGACATATTTCCACCCCATTTCATTATGTTGGTGTTGATAATAATTCGTAAATATCGAATTATTATCAACACTTTTTATGCCAAAACTAATCGAGGAACGTTTTTAACTCGACTCCCATTTCTTGATAAAATTTAAGTGCTCCTGGATGGAACATACTTAGTCTTTCCTGTTCATCTGCCCAGAATGACATTCCTATGAACTCAGTCGTGATACCCTTTCCCATGGCATGGTAAGGAATAAAATCTCCATTCTCTGCCGCTTCATACAAGATACGAGTGATCTCATAAACGACATCTTCCGGCATTTCTATTCCAGCTGACCAATAGATTGGCGTACTGACATAGGTCATGTCTTCAGTTTGTGTCTCACCAAGAGAATTGGCTGGCGCTATCATTCCCAAAGCAGGTAATTCGCTCGATCCAACAAAAGGATCGGTTTTACATGCCTCTTCGATTAAATCGAGATTCTCATCGAGATTGCCTTGGTTTGGATAATACAAAGTGCCACGTGCGCTATATTCTAAAAGTTGTGAAGAAAGCGCATACTCATTTGGATAATAAAAATCAAAAGGCAGTGTACCGACAACAGCAGCCCCATCTCTAAGTGCCGTCAATCTATCGCCTGTTCCACCATGTATAATATTAAAATCTGTTGCTCCGGCCAATTCAATCATGTTTTTGAATATAAAGGCGTATCCTTCCGGAACATCACGCGGCAGCGAGATAGTCTTGCCGGAAAAATCAGCAAGTGTCTTGATCGATGGATCCAAGGTAACAAAAGTTTCATTCAACATACATAGCATCCCAACCTGCAGCGGCATATACTCACCGTCTCCCCAAACTGTAGCGCCTGGTAGCATTGTGACGTTCAAATGTGTCCCACGAACTGATTTATCATCTCCCATCAGCATACGGGTATTGTCTGTAACGCCTGCGGTAGCCACTACATCTGCTGTAAGCCAGTCTGATCTCTCGTTAATGAAAGTTGCAAGGGCATGAGAAAGAACATACCAAGTATCTCCAGGTCTACCCGCTGTTATGCTTACATGAAAAGGTTCTTTAGGAGCATCTCCTGAAGCTGTAGTTGTAGTTGTAGTTTCTGGTGCTGCGGTTGTTTCTGGTGGTGTGGAACTACACCCGGTCAAGCTTACCGCAAAAAGAATAAAGCAAATTGTGATGATGAAAATTCTTTTCTTCATTGTTTTTTCTCCTTTTTTATAGTATAAATTGGAAATGCACTTTATTGAATTATACCCTAAGCTGTATTAAAAATAAACCTTATTTGAATGAAGATTCCAAAGCACGTGCTTTTTCAACCCCAACAAGATCATAGAACTCTCCAAATCCAGTCATTTTATCAAGATAATCTTTTGTACTGTCTGTTTCTTTCAAGCATTTCAACATCTCTAACATCGATTTCGTTGCCGCATAAAGGGTTGATGATGGATATATGACAATTTTGTACCCTATTTCTTCTAGTTCTTTTGATGTTAAAAAAGGTGTTTTTCCTGCTTCAACCATGTTGGCTAAAAGTGGTTTCTTAATAGTGGCGGCCACTTTTTTCATCTCCTCCACACTTTGAGGTGCTTCAAAGAAAATGACATCTGCACCAGCATCGTCATATGCTTGGGCTCTCACTATCGCATCCTCAAACCCATTGACTGCACGAGCATCAGTTCTTGCAATAATAACAAAATCTTTCGAGCTTCTTGCATGAACAGCGGCCTTGATTTTAGAGACCATTTCCTCCATAGGGACAAGCTCTTTTCCTTCCATGTGTCCACATCTTTTTGGTAATACCTGGTCCTCAAGTTGAATGGCAGCGACTCCACTTCTTTCATACTCCTGAACAGTTCTAATAACATTTAGTACACCACCATAACCTGTATCCGCGTCTGCAATCAATGGCACATTTATTGCTGCTGCCATGTTTTTAGCATTTGTAACCATTTCTGACATAGATAGCAATCCAATGTCAGGAGCACCAATCACACTAGCCGATGTGCCATAACCTGTCATATATACTGCTTGAAAACCTGTCATCTCAACAAGTTTTGCAGACCAAGAATCAAAAGCTCCAGGTGCGATTATTATTCCCGGGGCATCCAACATTTCCCTCAATTTCTTACTTTGCATTTAAATTCCTCCTCATATTTCGTTTTTTATTAAATTGGCAAGTCCACCAGCTTCGAATATTTCCAAAACAAATTTTGGAAATGGTTTAAAATTATATGTTTCATTCTTAGTATGATTTGTAATAGAGCCTTTTGTTATATCGACTGTTATTTCATCTCCTTCCTCTATTGAATTGACGGCATCTAATGATTCTAAGACTGGTAAACCGATATTGATAGCGTTACGATAGAATATTCTCGCAAATGAAGCAGCAATAACACAGCTTACACCTGCGGCTTTAATGCTGACAGGGGCATGCTCGCGAGAACTCCCACAGCCGAAGTTTGTTCCTGCAACGAATACATCACCTTTTGAAATATTTTTCGCGAAATCATCCGATATACCTGCCATGCAAACTTTTGCCAGTTCTTCTGGTTTTGACAATGTTAAATATTTTCCTGGAACCATAACATCAGTATCTATATTGTCTCCGAATATAAAAGCTTTACCTGTCATCACATCACCTCCTTGGGATCTGTAATGATTCCTTTTATAGCTGAAGCTGCCGCCACAGCTGGTCCAGACAGATACACTTCGGATTTTGGGTCTCCCATTCGTCCAACAAAATTTCGATTTGTTGTGGATAGACAGCGCTCACCTGCTGCAATGATTCCCAAGTGCCCCCCAAAACATGGTCCACAGCTTGGAGTTGATACGGCTGCCCCGGCTTCAATAATGGTCTCTATCAGACCTTCCTTGATCGCCTGTAAGTAGACTTCCTGCGACCCAGGAATGACGAGTGTACGTACGTAAGGGTGTACTTTTTTTCCTTTTAATATTGCTGCTGCTTCCCGTAAGTCACTAATCCTTCCGTTTGTACAAGACCCTATCACCACCTGGTCTATTGAAATATTTGATATTTCACTTATACCTTTCGTGTTTGAAGGAAGATGTGGCAGAGCAACCTGCGGTTCTATCAACGATACATCGAATTCATGGATATTTTCATAAGACGCGTCACTGTCACTCTGATAAAACTGATAAGGTCTCTTGGCTCTTGGCTTAATATATTGCTCTGTTTTTTTGTCTGGTGCAATAATGCCATTCTTCGCACCTGCTTCGATTGCCATGTTACACATTGTGAACCGTCCATCCATAGATAACTCATCTATTGCTTGACCGGTAAACTCCATGGCTTTATACAATGCGCCATCTACTCCGATTCTTCCGATCGTATAAAGAATGAGATCTTTGCCTGATACAAATCGTGGTAAAGTGCCCTTATAAACAAATTTAATACTTGCCGGGACACGGAACCAAATCTCTCCCTTGGCCATTGCAGCTGCCAGATCGGTACTTCCCATCCCAGTGGAAAATGCGCCTAATGCTCCATAGGTACAGGTGTGAGAATCTCCTCCAATAACGACATCTCCAGGTAAAACATGTCCTTTTTCCGGCAAGAGTACATGTTCAATACCCATGTTGCCAACGTCATAAAAGTTTACCAAGTTTGTTTCTCTGGCAAAATCGCGACACAGCTTGCTTTGTTTAGCCGCATTGATGTCCGAATTTGGCACAAAATGATCCATGACAAAAATGACTTTTTTGGAATCAAATACCCTTTCATAGCCCATTTTTTTCATTTCTGGAATTGCGGTTGCAGCTGTGATGTCATTGGCCAGAACAGTATCAAGTTTGGCGACAATCAATTCATCCGGTGCAACTTTGTCCATCCCACACTTCTTTGCTAGTATTTTTTCTGTTATTGTCATCCCCATATGTTTTCAACTCCTTTCATATAATATATCTATGCAAAATATATGCCAAGATAAAAAAAGGGCGAATAACCGTTTTCCGCGTATGTTGGAAAAAGAATTTGCTCGATATCGGTTCATTATGTTTCTATTTGTTTCTATTTGTTTCTATTTGTTTCTTATCGTTCATATTTGTTTCATTTCTATTTGTTGTTCAATTTGCGCCAAAGGCTTGTTCGACTAATTCCTAACCGTTTAGCTGCCTCGGTTTTACTGCCACGCACCTCTTTTAGAACCTGATGTATTTCATCTAAATTAGGATATTCAAGGGTTAAAGGACTTGGTTTTTTAATTGTTTTCCAGATAAGAGGAGCCGGATCTGTATTCTTTTCGTAAAGAACTGAGATTCTCTCAATAAAATTACTTAATTCACGTATGTTTCCTGGCCAATGGTACTCTCTGATCAAAGGATTATCCAATATAGTCATGATTTCTTTTTCAGTTAAATCCGCTCTCAACTTTTTCAAGAAAGCTTTCGCTAAAATATTAATGTCATCTTCTCGTTCCCTTAAAGGTGGAATATTTAGTTCAAATACGTTTATTCTGTAATACAAATCCTCTCTGAAATCTCCACTCTGTATTAAGTTCCACAAATTCTTATTGGTAGCGGTGAGGACACGTATGTCAACCATTGTTATCTTATTTCCACCTATACGCATGACCTCACGTTCTTCTAAAACACGAAGCAATCTAGCTTGTATTTTCAATGAAATCTCACCTATTTCATCTAAAAAAACCGTTCCTCCATGAGCTAATTCGAAAAGCCCGGGTTTTCCGCCCTTTTTAGCACCTGTAAAAGCACCTTCATCATAGCCAAATAGTTCGCTCTCAAGCAGATTTTCTGGTAAAGCCGCACAATTTATCGCTAAAAATGGCTTCTTACTACGTTTGGAATAATTATGGATTGCTTGAGAAAAAAGTTCTTTTCCCGTCCCGGATTCACCTGTTATCATCACGCTGGATTCTGTTTTTGCATACAAGCAGGCTTCTCTTTTGACCTCTTTTATGATTCTGCTTTCACCTACAATATCATCCATGGTTGATTTGGCGACAAAACCTTTTTCATATAATCGTTTACGAATGGTCTCTTCTGCTGTTTGAATACTCCCAATATCTTGAAATGTTGCCACTGTACCTGTAGTCACCCCGTTAACTATAATAGGAATTCGGTTTGTCAGGATTTGAACCTCCCCAACTGATTGTATTTGATTAAACTGAGGTTTTCCTGTTTTTAGAATCTTCTTAAGGTGAGTATACGGTATTACGTCCTCAATAGAATAGCCTAATACGTTTTGCTTTGGAATCCCCATTATTTTTTCTGCGCTGGGGTTATAGACAGTTACTATCCCTTGATGATCTGTGCTGATAATTCCTCCGTAGGCAAAATCCATAATAATTCGGAATCGCTCTGCTCTTTCTGATTCTATTTTTTTTGAAATAGCAACCTTAACAGCAGCATCCAATGTTAATGAAATTCCTTGTGTAGAATAGATGAATACAACATTCATCCCCCTCAGAAGTGCTCGCTCCAAAACAAGACTAGAGCCTACAATGGTATGAATTCCCTCACTTTCCAAAATATCCAGAACGCGTTCTAAATCCTCGAAATCATCGTATGTTATTTCTCTAACTGAAATGTTGAGCATACATACCACTTCTTCCAAACAAGGTATGGGCTTTTGATATGATATTACCCCAACTTTATCTGAATGTTCTTTTGCTTTTTTTAAAGCCAGCAAAATATCGAATCCCGTTACCTCAATTTCCATCAAAGGGCTATTAAGATGTTTGGATAACAACCGAGCATTGCCTCCTGCCGATACAAACACATCAACTTCCTGGTTCGCCTCCATTGCCATGGCATCCGGTACGACTTGTTCAAGTAAAGTATCTTTAATAATCAAATTTACTTTATCATAATACTTATGTTCAATTGATTTTATTAATGTGGTAAGCCATTTGTAGCTCATAATAGCAATTGTCGGTTTCATTTTCTACCTCCATTCAGATCACAATCAAGTAATTTATCTTATAGTCTCCTAAAATCGCTTTTCATATCAAGTCTAGAACGGAATATGATATTATTAATTCTTTAAATATTATACTATACAAAAAGTATCAGGAAAACAAAATGTTTATAAAACCATATATTCAGTCTTTTATTACAAAACTGTCATATGTTTCATTGTCAAAACGTTTACAAAGCTATTTTAAAATGATATCATCGGGTATAATTATTAAATAATTAAGCTCTCTAACTAATAAAGTATCATTGGAGGTATTTTTTTATGAGTGAAAAAACTCTAAACACATTTGAAATCGTACAGCAACAGATTAAAGATGCGTGTACAGCTTTAGGCGAAACACAAGAGGTTTTTGAGATTCTGAAGCAGCCAAAAAGTTGCATCGAGGTGGCATTGCCTATTAAGATGGATAATGGTGAGACAAAAGTTTTCATGGGCTACCGATCGTTGCACAATGATGCAATCGGCCCGGGGAAAGGTGGAATCAGATATCATCAGGATGTATGCATGGATGAAGTTAAGGCGCTGTCTGCATGGATGACTTTTAAGTGTGGCGTTGCAGGAATACCTTACGGCGGTGGCAAAGGTGGTATAATAGTTGATCCTAGAACGCTATCCATTGATGAAATCGAAAGATTGTCCAGAGCATATATCAGAGCTATCGCACCCGTTGTTGGCGACCAGATAGACATACCTGCTCCTGACGTTAATACATCCCCGCAGATTATGGGTTGGATGGTAGATGAGTACTCAATGCTGCAAGGGAAAAACACATTGGGTATTGTAACTGGAAAACCAGTTGCTTTTGGTGGTTCTCTAGCTCGTTTTGAAGCAACTGGCTACGGTGTCGCGTTGATGATGAGAGAGGCTTTCAAAGCAAAAGGAATAGACATTAAAGGTTCAAAAGTTGCCATTCAGGGATTTGGAAATGTCGGTAGATTCGCTGCTGTTTATGCAGAGGAGATGGGCGCTAAAATTACTGCTATCTCAGATGTTTCATGCTGTCTTTACAAGGATGATGGTATAAATGTAAAAGAGTTGTATGCGTACGTCAATCAACCTGAAAGCAAGAATATGATTCAGGGATTTCAGGGAGCAGAGCAAGAGTTTGATAGAAATAAGGTTTTTGAAGTTGATGTGGATTTGTTGGCACCTTGTGCCCTTGAAAATGCAATCACTTCTGAAAACGTGCACAATATAAAAGCATCCATTATAATTGAAGGAGCCAACGGACCCACCACGCCAGAAGCTGATAAGGTTATGAATGAAAAAGGTATGCTCCTCGTTCCAGATATACTTGCAAATGGTGGGGGTGTTATGGTTTCATACTTTGAATGGGTTCAAAATCTTCAAAAC
Organism: Dethiosulfatibacter sp.; assembly: GCA_019084435.1. The sequence goes on along the minus strand of JAHRFV010000126.1, from coordinate 6,559 downwards.
TACTATTGGAGTTTTGAAGAAGTACAAGAAAAGCAGGAAGTCAAAATGGTCAAAGCATTCAATGACATCTACGCACTGAAAGAAAAGCATAATGTATCAATGAGGGTGGCGGCCTTCATGATGGCAATCAAACGTGTTGCCGATGCCATGAGAGCAAGAGGTATTGTCAAATAGGATTTTATGATGTAATCAAAGTGGCCTGTCCAGATTTTATCTGACAAGCCACTTTTTTATTTCAAAAATGTAACTATTTCATCATTTTCAAGTTCTGTTTATTCTATATATCCTGTTTATCAATATGCCGGCATCCCAAATCCAATTGAGTTGTCAAACAGCATCCTTGCTATATTATATCCGATCAGCATCTGGTATTTTCCGATTTCTGTTTGTGTTAGAGCCACTTCGGCATCTGAAATGTCCTGGAGTGTGGCCAAATCATATTCATAAAGGAGCTTTGTCACTCTCAAGGCTTCCTTTGACAATGCTATTGTTTCATCAATATTGACGATGGCTCTTTCGGATTTGACAAGATCAAAATACTTGCTTCTTACATCCAGTTCGATATCACGATATGTCTGGTTATAGTTATACTTCGCTTCTTCCAGTTCCTCAAGCGCAAATTTATGTTGTCTTAAATTAGGTGTATAATATGAAGTGATCGCACTGACTTCAATCTCTTTTAGCTCAAACTCCGCCTTTTTATTCTCTATTTCCGGTCTAGTCTCTAATGATGAGACTATTGCTTCCTCAAGACTAATTGCAGGCATTTCAACCCATTCAACCGCCGATACCAGAAGAACCTCCTGATCCAAATCCAAGCCAATGGTATTATTAAATTCGAGCTGCTTGATTCTTAAATCATCCTCGGAATTGAATAAATCTGTCTTCGCTGAATTGACAGCCATCTCGGCCTTTAGAAGTTCAAGTCTGGTTATGACACCATTCTCAAATCTGACTTCTGCCGTTCTTAGGTGTCCCTGAGCATTCCCATATAGCACATTGTTTAGCTCTACGGTCTTTTGCGATAGTAAGACATTGTAATAGGCTGATGCCGCACCAATTTTCAGTGCTTCCTTAGTTTGGTTAAGGGTATTCTCCAGTACTGTCAATTGTACCTGGGCTCCCTTGACGCCGTATCCTTTCTTGATCATAAGGGCGTTGACGTAGTCATTTGTTATATCGCTTGGTATGAACTGAAGAGGTAGTTTAAGCAGATCACTCATCGTGCTTTGCAGATCCTTCTGGTTGCTGATTAGGTCTTTTGTGTCTTCCACTCTTCTATTAAGATTCGAAATAGCATAGCTGTTCTCAATAGCCATTGTCTGAGCCTCTTCTAGTGTCATTGTCATAGCTATCTCTTCCAATTCAGTTATTTCAGTTGTTGTCTCCAATACTACAGGGACAGGCTGTGAATCAGTGGCATAGATTGGAAATGCAGCAACCAGTACAACTATCATCATCAATATCAGTATTCGTTTTTTCATTTTAATCCTCCTCAATTTCCAAAGCCGCATAAGAGCGAATTTATTATTTTTTCATAATCTATTTCATTTTCTTTTTTGAACAAAACTTTAATACCTAGATAATTATTGGATATACCCATTATACACGAAACCATGATTTCAGTATCAATATCCTCCTTCAGAATTCTTTCACTAATTCCCTGATTCACCAGTTGATTCAAGTGATCATAATACTTCACCATATGTACCATAAAACTTTCTTTAATCCTTTTAGACACCAGCTCTCCATGAGCAAGAAAGTTCTCAGCCAGACTGCTTTGCACACTTAAATAATGGTACTTAAATTTCAGATAATTATTAAGCTTTTCTTTGAAGCAACTATCAGAATCAAATATTGTTCTAATCTCATTATAACCTATTTCTAGGTTGTTGATAAATGATTCTTCAAATAAAGCTTTTTTGCTGTCAAAGTATTCGTAAATGGTTCCTTTTCCAATACCTGCGCTCTCAGCTACATCTGTCATTTTAGCATTGTGAAACCCCTTTTTCATGAAAACCTGAAAGGCGGAGTCCAGTATGACTTGACGTTTGTCCATTTCACTCATTTAACGGCACCCCCGATTCACCGTATATTTTTTTCTTAAAGAATTCTGCGATATCATCTATAACCGTATAAATAACCGGCACATAAATCAGTGTCAGAACTGTTGAAAGCAGCAAACCGCCTATAACAACTATTGCTAGAGCCATTTGTAGTTCTGCTCCTTCGCCTATACCCAGGGATAAGGGCAACAATCCCAGTATGGTCGTCATAGCAGTCATAAGTATTGGTCTTAATCTTATTGGTCCCGCATTCAGAATAGCTTCCCGCCTATCCTCGCCTGCTCTTCTTCTCGTGTTGATGTAATCTACCAAAACAATAGCATTGTTTACTACGATGCCAACCAATACAATAAAACCGATGATAGCCGGCACACTTAAATCAACGCCTGTTACAAACAGTCCTAGAAATCCTCCTGACAGCGCCAATGGAACGGTGAACATTATTGATAATGGCTGTATCAAAGACTCAAATTGAGCCGCCAAAATCATATATACGAGTACTATCGCCAAAATAAGCACCATGGTCAAGTCATTATACGCATCCTCTATCATCTGTGTTTCTCCACCATATGACAAAATATAGCCCTGGGGTATGTTGTAATCATCCAGAGCCAAAATGATATCATCCATCACGCTCTGAACATCTCTTCCATATGTTTCCGCACTGACCGAAACTACTCTAGCCTGATCCTCACGTTGAATACTGATTGGACCTCTAGCCATATAGACTTCAGCTACTTGAGATAGGGGAACAGAACTACCCATCGGTGTAGTCAACGGCAGCATTTCAAGACTTGAAATGCTTTGCGAATATAATTCATCCCCTACTATCACCACATTAATCTCTTCACCTTCCATTTTCAATCTAGTGGCTATGTTGCCTGAAAGGGTATTTCTAACCGTAGTAGCAATTGTAAACGAATTCAATCCATACTGTGATGCCCTATCTTTATCTACCCTAACCTGAATCTCCGGTATTCCTTCTTCCAGTGAAACAGTGATTTCTCTTGTTCCTTCAACTTTTTCCATTATATCTTTTATATCAAGACTAATCTGTTCGAGTATAGATATATCATCGCCTCTTATACCGATGCTGATGCCTCCTCCTCCAAACCCTACCGCCATCATTCTAGATGAGGATGTTACGCCAATCTCTGCTCCAGGAATTTCTTTTGTCAGATTTCTGACTTCATCAGCAACTTCCATTGTATTTCTATCTCTTTCAGATAACCCAACAAGTGTGACTGATATGCTTGCTCTGTTGCTGGAACTGCCTGCAAAACCTCCAAATCCTCCTCCTGTCCCAATGCTGGTAAACAAATATTCAACTTCTGGAATCTGATAAAGCATATTCTCCACATCAGTTGCAACCATCTCGGTTTCATTTAACTCAGCACCGATTGGCAATCTAATACTGATATCTAACTGACCTTCATCTGTAGCAGGGAAAAAGGATGAGCCGATTGTCAATAGTGTGCTTAAACTTCCTACAAAAATAACTATGCTGATTATAAACACAAGAAGCCTATGATTTAGGCTGACATTCAGTGTTTTTCTATAATATTTTTTAACGCTATTTAAAAATCCTTTTTCATTGCGAAGCTCTTCATCTTTTCCCGAATCCAATTTTATGTTCTTTGCTGTTAAAAGCTTCGATGCCATCATCGGAATCAATGTTAGTGCAATCACCAGTGAGCTTAACAATGCAAAAGTTACGGTCATGGCAAGTTCCCTGAAAATAGTTGAAGTGATGCCCTGCACAAAAACAATGGGCAAAAAGACCGCAATTGTTGTCAATGTAGATGCGGAAACTGCGGTAGAAACCTCATTGGCTCCGAGAACAGACGCCTCTTCCTTGTCATATCCTTCATTCCTATGCCTAAAGATGTTTTCAAGTACAACAATAGAATTGTCAACTAGCATACCCACTCCCAGAGCTAACCCTCCCAGAGTCATGATATTCATGGTTACATTCATAAAATACATCAATATAAATGTAGCTATGACTGATGTCGGTATAGCAATCGCTATGATGACTGTTGATCGGATGTTTCTTAAAAATAACAATAGCACTACTATAGCAAGCGCACCGCCCAACAGTGCACTCCTTATCATCTGAAATATAGCTAGATTGATAAATGAAGCTTGATCAAACACCACTTTTATAGCAATGTTGGGATACTCGGCTTCAAGGGTGGTAATTTGCTGCTTTATCTGTTGGCTAACACCCACCGTATTGACCCCTGATTGCTTCATGATAGTCAATTCAAGGGTGTCTTCTCCATTATACTTCGCAATACTTGTTCTCTCTGTATTGACCAATTCAACACTGGATAGGTCCTTGAGTCTTACTGTTCCGCCTCTCGGCAGAGGAATATTTGCATTGCTTAGCTCCTCTACATTTTGAAACTCTCCTATGGTTCGCACAGTCAGAGTATTGTCCCCTTTATATACTTCTCCTCCAGGCAGATTGAGATTTTCTGCTGTTAATATCTGAGAAATATATTCACCGGTCAATCCATATCCCTTGACTTTGCTGTCTATCAATCGAACTTGAACCTCTTTAGTGTATCCACCACTAACTTCAACGGATGCGACACCTTGAATCCTCTCTAGCCTAGTCTTAACGATGTCCTCTGCCAGGTTTTGAGTAGTAAACAGATCCCCTTGACTCTCAATTGTCAGATACATAATCGGTATGGCATTGGGATCAAACTTGAAAACAGTAGGATTTCTGGCATCTTCAGGTAGAAATCCTTTAACCAGATCAATCTTTTCACGCATTTCGAGGGCTGCAAACTCCATATCTGTACCGAAGTTAAATTGAAGAATAATTAAAGAGCTTCCCTCTGATGAAATTGATCTTATTGAATCAATGTTCTCTACTGTTGTCAGCACATCTTCCAAGGGTCGAGTAACAAGAGTCTCAATTTCCTCGGGACCAACGCCGGAATATGACGTGGATACGACTGCAACAGGATACTCTATAGAAGGCAGAAGATCAATGGGTAATTTTGAAAGTGAGACTGACCCAATCAACACAACTATCAATACTATCATAACAATCGTAACAGGTCTTTTAACTGAAAATCTTGACAGCATGTCTATTCACCCCTTACGACTTTAACGAAGCTTCCGTCACTGATATAGTTCTGTCCTTTAATGATGATTCTTTGTCCTTCTTCCAATCCGGATATGATTTCTACCCTTTGTCCAGTATCGAGTCCGGTTGTGACATTCTTTTCATAAGCAACTCCATCGACTTCGATATAGACTATGCTTAGTCCACCTTTTTCAAGTACCGCATTGCCAGGCACTGACAATCTATCCTCTCTTATATCTGTATTGATAATGACTTGTGCAAACATACCAGCTTTCAACAAGCCATTGTTTTCGAGTGAGATTTCCACATTATAAAGATTTGTCACCGGATCTACCGAATTACCGATTGAGATGATTTCAGCCTGCATCTCTATTTCCGCTGAATCAATCTTGAGTTCGACTGCTTGCCCTATAAAAAGATTGTTGACAATTCCTTCTGTAACATTTATCTTAACCGTCATTTCCTCAAGATCCATAATTACGACAGCTGGTTGTGAATTCAATGCAATCTGGCCTTGTTTTACATCCACTGATATCACTGTTCCTTTAATGGGTGCTTTGACCAATGTGTTATCTAAAGCGTCAACAGCTTGTCTATAGGCAAGCCTTGCTTGTTCCACACTTTTAGAAATCGTATTTAGTGGTTTTTCTGAAGCTGCTAATTCAGCTTGATCGTATTGTGCTTTCGAAACAACGCCCGCCTCATAAAGTGATTTTGTTCTGATAAATGAATCTTTGGCAGCATTGATTTGCTCAGTAGTCATAGCAAGATTTGCTAAAGCAGATTGATAGGCCGCATTAGCTTGATCAACCTGGTTTTGTATGCTGCTATTATCTAATTTAAATAAAGCATCATCTTTGTCTACCTGATCTCCCACTGACACGTAGACCTCTTCCACTTCTGCAATTAATGTAGGCAACACATAAGCATCATTGCCTGGATAAGTCCTGCCAGTGAAATTATTCTCAATATATAATTGAGACCGCTCCAAAACTTCTATTTCAACTGCAATAAAACTCTCTTCCGGTTCATCTGAGGTTTGATTGGTTGAGCATGCTGTGATAGCAACAACCAATAATATTATCATTAACACTATTCCAAGTCTGTTTTTCAAAATACGCCTCCGTCATTTTCGTTCCGACCGACCAGTCGGTTCCTAAATCATAACATAATATCCATCACATTTCAATCGAATTTAATCGCATAATTAAATGATTAATTGTTTGTGAAATCAACAAAATTTTAAGTTTTGGTCAATTGAAAAAGTAATTTCCACATTGAAAAAGTAAAATCCACTAATCTGAAAATCGTTAGACATAAGGAGATTGGTGGATTTTTCATTCACATAATCAGTGCAAACTGTGTGTAAAAATAGTACAATAGAGTTGAT
>JAHRFV010000117.1 GCA_019084435.1 Dethiosulfatibacter sp. | reverse complement strand
TCCCATTCTATAGGCGTTATTCCAATCGATTCTATATATACGCCGGTTAATAAAGTTAATTTTCTGGTTGAGAATACAAGAGTCGGTAACAGAACAGACTATGACAAGCTCACGCTTGAAGTCTGGACAAATGGAACAATTGAACCTGAAGAAGCAGTGTCGTTGGGAGCTAAAATTTTAAACGAGCATCTTCCTCTTTCTCAACCATTATCTCGACGTCTCCAATGTGGTTAGTCAATGATATGAACAGATTCAGATGCTCGTTTAAAATTTTAGCTCCCAACGACACTGCTTCTTCAGGTTCAATCGTTCCATTTGTCCAGACTTCAAGCGTAAGCTTGTCATAGTCTGTTCTGTTACCGACTCTTGTATTCTCAACCAGAAAATTAACTTTATTAACCGGCGTATATATAGAATCGATTGGAATAACGCCTATAGAATGGGAATCTTTCTTGTTTCTATCAGCACCTACATATCCTCTACCTTTTTCCATTTCAAGCTCAACAATGAACTCAGCACCCTCTTCTAGAGTTGCTATATGAAGATCTTTGTTGATTATATCTACTTCTCCACCTGTTATTATATCTCCTGCTTTGAGCTCTCTTGGACCTCTCGCATCTATCAACAATTGTACAGGTTCTTCAGTATTCATGACAGCAGCTATGCCTTTAATGTTTAGGATTATTTCTGTCAGATCTTCTTTAATTTTTGGCATCGTCGAAAATTCGTGCAGCACTCCCTGAATATTGATTGAAGTTATTGCTGCTCCAGGTAACGATGATAATAGAATTCTTCGCAAAGAGTTTCCTAATGTTGTAGCAAACCCTCTTTCAAGAGGTTCTAATACTATCTTGCCATACTTACCATTTTCTTTCTTCTCAATTAAGGTGATGCTCGGTTTTTCAATTTCTATCATCTTAGAAACCCTCCCTTGAATTTTTTTATGATAAGGGTGGTCATATTACTTAGAATACCACTCTACGATTAAGTGCTCTTCTATTGGTAGCTCAATATCTTCTCTACTAGGTTCAGCTATGACTCTTCCTTGCATATTCTCAGGATCGACTGATAACCATTGAGGTACTGAAGATTTGTGATTTTCAATCAACTCTTTAAACTTTGCTGAGCTTCTGCTTTTTTCAATGATCTCAATAACATCACCAACACTTAATAATATTGATGGTACATTGACTCTCTTGCCGTTAACTGAAAAATGTCCGTGTACTACGAGTTGTCTAGCTTCTGCACGTGAAGTTGCTAATCCTAATCTGTAAACAACATTGTCGATTCTGCTTTCCAGTAATTTCAAGAAATTCTCACCTGTGACTCCAGATTGTTTTGAAGCCATTTCATAATATTGCTTGAATTGTCCTTCCAAAACACCATAATATCTTCTTACTTTTTGCTTTTCTCTTAATTGAACACCATGGTTGGTCAATTTTGACCTGCTTTGTCCATGTTGTCCCGGAGCATAATTTCTTCTGCTCAATGCACATTTATCTGTGTAGCATCTATCTCCTTTAAGATATAGCTTAGTTCCTTCTCTTCTGCATAATCTGCATACGGGTCCGGTATATCTTGCCATTATAACACCTCCTGTTCTATTAAACTCTTCTACGTTTCGGTGGTCTACAACCGTTATGTGGAATTGGCGTAACGTCTTTTATGAGACTTACTTCCAGTCCTGTCGCTTGTAGGGATCTTATCGCTGCTTCTCTACCTGCTCCTGGACCTTTTACATATACTTCTACAGTTTTTAAACCGTGTTCCATTGCTTTTTTTGCAGCTTCTTCTGCAACCAATGATGCAGCAAAAGGAGTTGACTTTCTTGAACCCTTGAAGCCCATTTGTCCAGCACTGGACCATGATATTGAATTGCCACGCACATCAGTTAAAGTAACGATCGTATTATTGAAAGTGGAATGAATATGAGCCTGTCCTCTTTCAATATTTTTACGTTCTCTTTTTTTAACTCTGGTAGCCTTTTTTTGTACTTTCTTAGCCACTTAAGTCCCTCCTAACTATTTCTTTTTACCTGATATTCTTTTAGGACCTTTTCTTGTTCTTGAGTTATTCTTAGTGTTTTGTCCTCTAACAGGTAGTCCTCTTTTGTGTCTTAGTCCTCTATAGCAATTGATTTCTTTCAATCTCTTGATATTCATTGCTACGTCTCTTCTAAGGTCACCTTCTACAGGTATCTTGTCTATTTCAGCTCTTAACTTGCTTACTTCTTCTTCTGTTAAATCCTTTATTCTAGTATCAAAACTGATACCAGCGTTTGTCAGGATTTTTTGAGAAGTTGATTTTCCTATACCAAATATATAAGTCAAACCAATTTCCGCTCTTTTATCTCTTGGTAGGTCAACACCAGCTATTCTGGCCATTTACAACAGCACCTCCTAATAGTTTTTAAACCGTGGTATATATTTAACCCTGTTTTTGCTTATGCTTAGGGTTATCACAAATTACCATTACTTTACCTTTTCTTTTTATGATTTTACACTTTTCGCACATAGGCTTTACTGATGGTCTTACTTTCAATGTAATCCCTCCTAACTACTTTTTTCTCCAAGTGATTCTGCCCTTTGTCAAGTCGTAAGGTGACAACTCTACAGTGACGTGATCTCCTTGAAGAATTCTAATATAATGCATTCTCAGCTTTCCAGAAATGTGAGCCAAAATTTCGTGTCCGTTCTCCAACTTCACTTTAAACATGGCATTTGGTAGAACTTCCACTACTTTACCTTCTAATTCTATTACATCTTTTTTGGACATTATTTTTTAACCCCCATTCTGTGTTATATTTGGATATTGTAAGGCTCCAATAGCCTTCGTATATATGCATTGTTGAGCTTGTCGCCCTTACCTATTCGAGCTTCTATTTCTTCAAAAACCCGATTATAGATAATTAAATGCTTTACTTTTTTCGGTTTTGGCTTGCTTACTTTTCTAAGCTCACCATCACATATTCTAACATATTTGTCATCAATAATCTCGACAATTATGAAGATTCGTCCTTTGTCTCTTCCAGCTTTAGATTTTACAACCTGACCTATTCTCAAGTCATCTGTAATTTCCATTTTATCACCTCTTATAGGGATGTCAATATTACCGGCTCTCCATCTGTTATAGCTACAGTGTGTTCATAATGTGCTGAAAGTTTACCATCTCGCGTAACAACTGTCCAATCATTTTCCAATAACCACACATTATACACGCCCTGATTCACCATCGGCTCTATAGCAAGTACCATTCCTTTTTGAAGTCTTGGACCTCTGCCGGGGTTCCCGAAGTTTGGAATTTGAGGATCTTCGTGCATACTTTCACCTATGCCATGTCCCACAAAATCTCTAACCACTGAAAATCCTTCTTTTTCTACACATTTCTGTACAGCATGAGATATATCTGATAATCTGTAACCTTTCTTGGCAAATTCAATGCCTTCATAAAAGCTCTGCTTTGTGACATCAATGAGCCTTTGAGCTTGATGATCTATGGTTCCCACCGGATAAGTCTTTGCACTGTCACCTACATAGCCTTGAAATATGGTTCCAATGTCTATACTGACGATATCGCCATTTTCCAATACCCTGTCTCCAGGAATGCCATGAACCACTTCTTCATTTACAGACGCGCATATAGATGCTGGAAATCCGTGATATCCTTTGAATGCTGGAATCGCATCTTTAGACCTTATGAAATCTTCAACTGCCTTATCCAGTTCTTTGGTAGTAACACCAGGTCTGATCAGATTTTTAACCATTTCATGGGCCTGAGCATTTATCCTACCAGCTTCTCTCATCAATTGAATCTCTCTATCTGTTTTGATAATAATCATTTTATCAGCCTCTCAGCCCTTTAATGATAGCTTCAAATACAGTCTGTATTTCCTGTTCCCCATCAATGTTCATCAATATTCC
>JAHRFV010000079.1 GCA_019084435.1 Dethiosulfatibacter sp. | reverse complement strand
GACTTAATTTTAATGATGGCTGCAGTCGATTCGAAATGAGTCATTTGGACGATGAATCACACAGGCATCATCATTTAGTATGTGTAGAGTGCGGAAAGATTTTAGAGGTTAAAATAGATTCGTTACAGGAACTTGAAACCTATGTTGAGAACGAATATAGCTTTGACATTCACAACCATACGTTAAAATTCTTTGGTTTATGTAGCGACTGCAAAAAAAGGAGGAACAAATGCAAAAAGGAAACGACAGAAAGTTAAGAATAATCCCACTTGGCGGATTGGGAGAAATCGGAAAGAATATCACAGTTCTTGAGTTCGGAGATGATATCATGATCATTGACTGTGGAATGGGCTTTCCGGAAGATGAAATGTTAGGGATCGATATCGTCATACCGGATATAACATACCTCGTCAACAACAAAGAGAAAATCAGAGGTATCGTCATCACTCACGGTCACGAGGACCATATCGGATCCATTCCATATCTGCTAAGAAAATTGGATGTTCCAATCTATGGAACACGTTTTTCTATTGGGCTTATTGAGAAAAAATTACTGGAGCATCAGGTCAAGACACCTCAGCTCCACAATGTTAGCCACGGAGACAGAGTAGAACTTGGCTGTTTTAGCGTGCAGTTCATTAGAAGCAACCACAGTATTCCGGACGCATCGTGTCTGGCAATAACAACACCTATCGGTGTCGTATTCCATACAGGCGATTTCAAGATTGACTATACGCCAGTCGGTGGATTGCCAATCGACCTGCAGAGCATCGCAGAATACGGCAAAAAAGGTGTCCTACTAGCCATGTCTGACAGTACAAACGTTGAAAGTCCTGGATCATCCATGTCCGAAGGGTCACTGACCAACAACTTCACTGACATATTCAAGAAGGCTAAGAAGAGAATAGTGGTAGCAACATTCGCATCCAATGTCTATAGGATTCAGCAGATTGTCGACGCAGCTAAAATTTTCAAGAGAAAAATCGTCATATCAGGTCGAAGCATGGTCAATGTGGTACAGGTTGCTACAGATCTGGGTTATCTGACCATATCACCAGAGATGATTATCAATGTGAATGACATCAACAAATACAAGGATAAGGAACTGGTTGTCATCTCAACAGGAAGTCAGGGTGAGCCTATGGCGGCACTCTCAAGAATGGCTGCTAGCGATCATCGAAAGATCGAGCTGAAAGAGGGTGACACAGTCATCATCTCTGCCAGTGCAATACCGGGCAATGAAAAAACCATCAACAAGGTCATCAACCAGTTATATGAAAAGAATGTCGAGGTAGTTTACGACAAGATGCAGGATATCCATGTCTCTGGCCATGCCAAGCAGGAAGACCTGAAACTGATGCTGACACTGCTTCAGCCTAAGTTCTTCATACCCGTACACGGAGAAAGAAGACACCTGGTCAAGCATGCCGAACTGGCTGAAAACCTAGGTATCAGAGCAAAAAATATCTTGGTTGCCAGCACTGGAGATGTAATAGAACTGACCAAAACAGAGTTGAAGTCTGACTCCAAGGTCCAGTATGGCAATATTATGGTTGACGGATTGGGTGTAGGCGATGTTGGCAATATAGTCCTGAGAGACAGAAAAATACTGTCAGAAGACGGTCTTATCATTGCAGTTGTAACAGTCGACAGAGCGACAGGTACCATTCTGTCAGGTCCAGATATTGTCTCTAGAGGATTTGTGTATGTCAGAGACAACGAAGATCTAATAGTTGAAGCCAAGCTGATTGTAAAGGCTTCAGTTGAAAAGAGCTTTAAAAACAAGATAAAGGACTGGGCACCAATCAAGAATGCAATCAGGGATGATTTGAGCAAATTTATTTACAATGATATTCAGAGAAGACCGATGATTCTGCCCATTATCATGGAACTTAAAAAATGAAAAAAATAATATTTTTGATAATCGTCTTGGCCGTCATCGGTGCAGGACTTTTATCAGTCAGCTATTACAATAACAACATAGATGCAGTTGATCTTAACAGTAGTGATGAGGTTCTGATTCAAGTACCATCGGGATCATCACCAAATGCCATAGGCGATATTCTGCTGGAAAAGGGACTGATTCATGATCTAAATGTCTATAAGATATATCTCAGACTGAACGATAGGGGCGACCTATTCAAGGCAGGAGACTATTCCATGACCCAGTCGATGAATCTGGAAGAAATCACCACTTTGTTGGAAGTAGGCGGTAATGTCAAGACAACAACAGACATCACTATTCAGGAGGGTTTGACACTACTAGAGATAGCAAATGTCATAGACTCCCAGTTTAGCATCGACAAAGAGGTGTTTCTAGCCCTAACCAATGATGTGTCCTATTTCGCTTCAGATTATCCATTTTTGCAGGATGACAACATAGTCAGTCTGGAGGGCTATCTATATCCCGACACCTACAACATCTATCTGAATTCGACAGAAGAGAACATCATCAGAAGGATGCTCAGTGGCTTTGAGGAAGTCTATACCAGTATCATTGAGGGTAATATACCTGAGGGAATGGACCTTAACAGCCTTATGACTATGGCATCCATCGTCGAGGGTGAGGCACTGCTTGATATTGAGAGACCTGTAGTGGCATCGGTATTCTACAACAGGATTGAAGAGAACTGGCAACTAGAGTCCTGCGCCACAGTTCAATATGCGTTGGGCGAGAGAAAAAGCGTACTGACTTATGAGGATCTGGAAGTAGAATCGGATTACAACACCTATCAGCGCACAGGATTGCCACCTGGACCAATCAATTCACCTGGAACAGCTTCAATAAGTGCAGCAGTAAATCCAGACAGCACTGAATACATGTTTTTTCTGGCTATAGGGGACGGCTCCCACTATTTCACAGATAACTACGATGATTTCTTGAAAGCAAAAGCCAAATACATCAACAATTAGGTGAGAGTTTGGATCTTATAAACAGGGAATATATAGAGAAATATATACAAAGCTTAATCATAGAAGAAGACCGTGACATGGATGCCTTCAGGCGGGAATGCGAGCAAAATGCCATTCCCATTATCCATGTCAAGGTCTTCTTCTATGATTAAGCTTTGTATATATTTCTCTATATATTCCCTGTTTATAAGATCCAAACTCTCACCTAATTGTTGATGTATTTG
>JAHRFV010000258.1 GCA_019084435.1 Dethiosulfatibacter sp. | reverse complement strand
GGTGGTATGGTTATGTACTGGTATACTTGGAAGAGTTTATAAGTATTGAGTAGTTTAAGAAAATGCAAAATATTTTGCATTTTCTTAAACTACTCAATACTTATAAACTCTTCCAAGTATACCAGTACATAACCATACCACCGATGATATATGCAACAATCAAAGCGCCAAACACTCCATTTATTCCAAAATAACTCGATAGTATCAGTGCTATCGGCAGATACACAACAGTCATCTGCAAAGCAGATAATCCAGCGGCTTGAATTGGTTTATTAATTGCATTCAATATAGCAACATTATTCAACAACATACCCTGAAATCCATATCCGATAGGGATTATGGAAAGATACAATATTGTCACCCTTTGCACGTCAGGACTGTCATTGAATATTGGTGCAATAAATCTCGCTGTCAGGTTAAGAATAATTAATGTTACAAAGCCATATATAAAAATCATTTTCCTACTGATCTTCATACCTTCCCGTATCCGGTCTATTTTCCCTGCACCGTAATTCTGTCCTGCGAAGGGAACCATAATACTTGACATCGCATTGATAAAAGCCAGTGTGAAGAATTCGACCCTTGTCCCAACCCCATAGCCTGCAACAGCCTCGTTACCATACTGGGAGAGCAGTCTTGTGACAATTCCCGTGCTTATCGGTGTTATCATTCTGACTAATGCCGAAGGTATGGCTACATATAATATACTTTTCCATGAATCGATTATGCTTCTGATTTTTTGAAATCTAAATCGTATGATTTTTTCTCTCACAATCAGGATATAAAGAGAGAACATAAAAGTGATCATTCTACTGATCACCGTCGCTAAAGCTGCACCTCTTATTCCCATTTGTGGGAAAATGCCTATTCCAAATATAAGTAAGGGATCTAATATGACGTTGACAGTGGCTGCAAGCATCATCACAATTGAGGGTGTCTTGGTATCTCCAAGAGCTCTTATAATACTGTTTCCAACCATCGGTATGACAACAAAAGGCATCCCATAAAACCAGATGGACATGTATTCTCTGATGTAAATAAGCATTTTACTATCTGCACCTAGTAGAGTGAAGGTCTGATCTATAATGTTTAATCCAATAATTGTAGTCACTATGACAAATATCAATGATAAGATGATGCTATCTGATGCAATTCTAGTTAGTCCTTCTTTATCCCCACTACCGAATGCTCTAGAAATCAAAGAGGAAGTGCCAATTCCCATGCCCAGAGCTATACTGTTTATAATCAACACAATTGGAAATGTAAAAGAAACAGCTGCTAATTCCTCAGATCCCAGCTGTCCGATAAAATATGTGTCAGTTATGTTGAAAACTACCAAGCTTAAAGTCCCAAAAATCATTGGTATGGTCAGATTTATAATTGTTTGGCTGACTTTTCCTTCTGTAAGATCATTTCTAAAAGAAGTCATGATTCCTCCATCAACAGGGTTCTTGGGGTTACAAAAAATACGGTCAATATGACCGTATTTTTGATGTTTTTTCTTAGTCTCTACTATATTTTTTCTTGAATTTGTCTACACGACCGCCTTTGTCGACAAACTTTTGTTTTCCTGTGAAGAACGGATGGCATTCTGAGCAAATCTCAACTCTTATCTCATTATCAACTGAACCAGTTTCAAATGTATTACCACAAGCACATGTGACTGTGACTGCCTTATAGTTTGGATGTATTCCTTTTTTCAACGTATTCACCTCTTTCCAAATAAGCTTATATAATAAAACATTATCTTAATCTGTTATAGCACCATAGAATTATAGCACAGTAAAAATATTTTTTCAATAATTTTTATTTATCTTTTTATTTTATCTACGTCCATTATTTCTTTTGCGTTATCCATGAAATCCATGTTTGTTTTTGTGCTTAAAAGACCTGACAGAAACTTCTCAGTGACGTAATCAACTGGGTAATTGCTCAGTGCTTTTCTTAACTGCCATATAGTTTGAAGTTCATTCTGATCTAATAACAAGTCTTCTCTTCTTGTTCCTGATTTATTGATGTCAATTGCCGGAAATACCCTCTTTTCAGAAAGCTTCCTGTCCAGATGGATTTCCATATTGCCAGTACCTTTAAACTCTTCAAAAATCACATCATCCATTCTACTACCGGTTTCAATCAATGCTGTAGCCAGAATGGTAAGGCTACCTCCAAACTCAATATTTCTGGCAGCACCAAAGAATCTTTTCGGATTATGTAGCGCTCCGGGGTCCAATCCACCTGACAATGTTCGACCTGTTGGTGGTATCGTCAGGTTATAAGCACGTGCCAGCCTTGTGATACTGTCTAGCAATATGACGACATCTTTCCCGTGTTCCACCAATCTTTTTGCCCGTTCGAGCACCATTTCCGCCACTTTTATGTGATGCTTTGGCAGTTCGTCAAAGGTTGAAAAAACAACATCTCCATTTACAGATCTTTGCATGTCTGTAACCTCTTCCGGTCTTTCGTCTATCAGCAGCACTATAATTTCCACATCCGGATGATTTTCTGCTATGGCATTGGCGATACCCTTCATCAATGTTGTCTTACCTGCCTTAGGAGGCGCCACAATCATTCCCCTTTGGCCTCTTCCAATCGGTGCGATGATATCGATTATTCGGTTGGAAATTTTCATCTGATTGGTTTCCAAGCGGAGTCTTTCATTTGGGTATATTGGCGTCAGGGTATCAAAATCCGGTCTGTTGATGGCACTTTCGGGATTCTTGTCATTGATGGCTTTAACATATAACAATGCTTTGAATTTTTCCCCTTGTTTAGGAGGTCTGGTTATTCCAGAAATTTTATCCCCTGTATTCATCTTAAATCTTCTTATTTGAGAGGGTGAAATGTAAACATCTTCGTCGCTAGTCAGATAATTGTATCGTCTTAGAAAGCCGTATCCATCCTGATGTATCTCTAAAATACCTGAGGTTTCAAGTATTTCATCACTCTGATCAATTTCATCATTCAGTCTGTCAGGAAGATTGCTTTTATGTTTTTCCTTCTCATCAGATTTTCTGATTTTTTCAAGATGGACACTCAACTCCTGTGCCAGCTCGCTTTTCTTAAACCTGGAAATGTTCTGGATTCCATTCTCTTTGGCTAATTCTCTCAACTCAGATAGCTTCATTTCATTTAACTCGTTTAACTCCACGCGCGCCTCCCATTATTAATAAAACTCAATAAACCTCACATGTCAGTGAAGTGATTAAAAACAAAAAAACTCTGAGATACAATCGATAAGTGAAAATATCGTACCATTTTAATTAAATAAAGTCAACATCAGTAGAATCGTTTGATTCTTGAATAAGACAGACTAATCAATACACCCGCTGCAATAAACGGTCCACCATATACAGCTGCGGCTGTTGTTCTGAGAGGTCCTCCTTGAAACAATAGAAAAATACCATTGAAAACACCACTTAAGGCAACTATGATTCCACCAATCCTTGGACTCTTGAAAGATGTTAAAAAACCAAATAATCCCAATATCAACATACTGGTTAAAATATAAATACTAATATCGACATCAAAAAAATTTGTGCTTTCATTTCCTAAAATTTGAATCAGAAAAAAGGTAATGAATAAGCCGAATGCAATTAAGAATATTATTCGACCTATGATGCCTATCGCTAGCTTCAAAAAATCACCACCTGCTAAAAAAATATCGCCAGAGCTCCTGGTCCTGTGTGAGCTCCTACTGCACATCCCATCATGCTTTCTACTATTTCAACTTCTTCAAACTCATTGAATATCATTTCTTTGATCATATTAAGCTTCTCTATATCGTTTCCATGACTAATGCCTATTTTGTGATTTTTCGTAATGTTGCCTTCCTTTTTCATGATATCTATTATCTCATGAAGCATTTTTCTGGTCCCTCTTGTTTTTCTATAGGGATATAGTTTCCCATCCGTATTATCCAGATGTAAAATCGGTTTGACATTCAGCATGTTGCCAACATAATATGACGTCTTACTGAGTCTCCCACCTCTATAAAGATAAGTCAGGTCATCTACTGTGAAAACATGTCTCACTTTTGAAGAAAACTCTTCTATTTCGCTGATTAATTCCTGAATTGATAAGTTGGCATCTGCAAGCTCCAACCCCTTTAAAACGGCTAGCCCATAACCCATTGAAGCGCATTTTGTATCGATGATGGTTAACTTGAACTCTGGATACTCTTCCTTGATGTCTTTTAATGCCATCGTAGCTGATTCGAAAATTTTGGTCAATCCAGAAGAAAAGCAAATATAAATATATTCGGAATCAAGATCTTCCTTACATAAATCCGTAAAATAATTCTGGAATTCTCCCCTTGATATTTGTGAAGTCTTAAAGACCTTGCCGGCTTTCATGTCATCAAACATTTTTGTTGACTTTATAGTTACATTGTCTTCATATACCTCATCACCTAATATCACAGGTATTGGAAAAACCTTCAACCTGTTTTTTTCTATTACGCTTTCAGGTAAATCACAAGCGCTGTCTGCTAAAATTCTTACTGCCATAACATCACACTCCCATTGACTTATAATAAAGTATTACCATTTTATTATACTGTATCTCAAGCCAAATATCACCTTAAAATTCGATTAGCGTTGAAACTATCCTTCAATGATTGTATAATAATACTCAACACGTTTTTCGTATTGAAACTGATCACAATAAATTTGAGGAGTTAACGATGTATACCAATCCATTATATAGACCTCCCAGTGAGGCAAGAAGCCTTATTGTCCAGCTCACAGAGGGTTGTTCATATAACAAATGCACCTTCTGTGGCATGTACAAGGACAAGCCCTTTCGTCTTAGAAGTGCAGAAGAGATAGAATCGCATATTGAGTACCTGAAAAAATACGACCCTAGACCGGATAAGATTTTTATAGCAGATGGCAATTTTTTATGCCTAAGCACAGATAAGATACTAACTCATCTTGAAATGATCCAAAAAAACTTTGAATCCGTCAAAAGGATTTCTTGTTATGCCGGTCCATTGGATCTGATTCGTAAGACATCTGAGGATCTTACAGCAATAAGGGATGGTGGTCTTGACATGCTTTATATGGGTGTAGAAAGTGGTAACGACGAGGTCCTGAAAAGAATCAACAAAGGAGTAACTTCCAAAGAAATGATAGAGGCGGGAAAAAAAGCCGTGAAACATGGCTTTACCTTTTCATGTATGATTATTTCCGGACTTGGTGGAGACGATCTTTCACAAGTTCATGCACTGGATTCAGCGAGAGTCATCTCTGAAATTGACCCTCAATATTTTGCTCTTTTGACTTTAAATCTGGAACCCAACACTCCTTTATATCAACAAGTGGCCAGTGGAGAATTCAAGCTGATGTCCCCTGATGATATCATGATAGAGACCTATAGAATGATTGATGCAATGTCTTTGACAAATTGTGTTTTCAGAAGCAACCATGTCTCTAACTATGTGAATCTAAGTGGAATTTTGAACAGAGACAAAGCGGCAATACTGAAAAAGATTGAAGTTGCAATGTCTTCTAGAGATTATACACCTGAATATTTCAGGAGACTATGATATGTTTTTTTAATTCAAAAAGGACGGGATAACCGTCCTTTTGTTATTTTTTGAATTCAGTTTAAGCGACCGGAGGCGTAAATGTTCTGGCAGCCAACTGACCGTCCAACATATATAACCCATTAGGATTGTCTTGGATTCTCTCAAGTACCGCAATCTTTTCTCTCATAGAGTTTTCTTCCTCTACCTGTTCGTCTATAAACCAATTCAGCATCGACTGAGTGGCGTAATTTTTTTCTTCAACCGCAATGTCCATCAGATGATATATTCTTTTTGTCACAAACTGTTCGTGAACCAAAGCTTTCTTAAATACATCCAACGGAGAATCGAAATCTTTTCCCGGTAAATCAAGGGCAGTCAGTGATACCTTTCCATTGGTCTCGTAAACAAAATTGTAGAATTTTTCAGCGTGAAAACGCTCTTCCTGTCCCTGCACCTTGAAAAAATTGGCAAATCCAGGCAAATCGTTGGCATCAAAGTATGCCTCCATCGCCATATAATAATGTGCTGATTCCAATTCATATTTGATTTGTAGATTAAGCTCGTCCAATAATTTTGTTGATAACATAATATCCTCCTTGAATTTAATAAACATTTATTTTGATATCTAACGGTGATACCGTTCATATCATATCCATAAATATATATTAACCGAATTAAATGAACTTGTCAAGCTAATTGATATTCATTTTCAATTATCAATACAAGTCCGTTCTTCTCTGTTCTAGAACTGGAAGCTGCTGTCTGATGCTGTCGACGTCATCCAGGTCGATTTCGGTCACGCATACAGCTTCCTCGCCATCAAGTCGGTTCAGCACCGTTCCCCATGGTGATACAAGAATGGAGTTAGCATAGGAAACATAGACACCCTTCACATCCCTAGCTGGTGAAGTGCCGACAGTAAAGACCTGATTGTCAACGGCTCTAGTTCTAAATAACATCTCCCAATGTGCAGGCCCGGTAGTCATATTAAAAGCCCCCGGTACAATAATCACTTTGGCACCGTTTAACGCCATCAATCGTGCAAATTCAGGGAATCTGATATCATAGCATATCATAACACCCATCTTGCAGAATTCAGTCTCTACAACCGTTGCGTCGTTTCCGGGAGAAAGTGTGTCCGACTCGCGAAAGACCTGTCCTCCCTTGATATTGATATCAAAAAGATGGGTCTTTCTGTGCTTGCCTATCTTGTTGCCAGTCCTGTCGAATATATAGCAGGTATTGTAAATTTTGTTGTCCATCGTTTTTTCGGGAATTGATCCACCGAATAAATAGATATCTTTCTCTCTTGCCTTTTCACTCAAGAACTGATAGGTGTCTCCTCCCTCCATCTCAGCGTATTTGGGAAAGGATGATGAAGTATATGGGCAATTGAACATTTCGGGTAAAACAACAATATTAGCTCCCTGTTTCACCACCTCATCGATGAGTCTGTCTGCCTTTTTAATATTTGCTTTCTTGTCATCGGTTATATGCATCTGTATCTGGCCTATTCTGATTTTCATCTTATCTTTTCCTCCTTTTCTGCAAAGCTTTTCAATTCATTGGTTATTTTTTCATGTTCCATTAGTTTTTCAAGATATAGGTTTTCAGCTTTACCTTTTTCCTCGTATAATCTCCCTAAAATCTCATGGTCAGTCGGATTCTTTTCCATCTCCGTTTCCAGATTGTTTATGGCATCTTCTAATTCCATGATTTCAGCTTCTAATGCAGTCTGCTTCTTCTGAATGGTTTTCACTGGTTTGGCTGTGATTATGTTGGAATCAGCGACAGATCTCTTGGTATTAAGATTGATAGCTTCATCGATGTTAATCTTTGGTTTTGCCTGTTCCATGATCTTTTGATCCTTATAATAGCTGTAGTCTCCTTCATAGATTAAAACCGTCTTATCTTTGATTTCTCCAATCCTGTCAGCCAGCTTATTGATAAAATATCTGTCGTGGGAAACGAAAAAAATGGTTCCCTGATAATCAGATAGTGTTTCCTCCAGTATTTCCCGCGAATCAATGTCCAGATGATTGGTTGGCTCATCCAAAATCAAAAGATTGGCATTGTTGTTTAGAATGATGCTGAGCCTAAGTCTGCTCTTTTCACCACCGGAGAGCATGTTGACTCTTTTAAACACATCATCGCCATAGAATAGAATCTTTGCAAGATCATGTCTTCCTTGAGATAAGGTCGTCCCTGATTCATTTATATAGGTATCCAATACGGATTTTTCTTCATCCGAAAAAGTCACTTTTTGAGGCAAATAACCCATTTCCACCCTAGCGCCTATTGTGATTTGCCCTGCATCAGGATTGATTTCTTGAGTAATCATTTGCAGCAACGTGGTCTTACCGCTGCCATTGTCGCCAATCAAAGCAAAGGAATCGCCATAGAATAATTCAAAATTAACACTGGATAAGATCAATTGATCATCGTATGATTTTGATATGTTATCAGCGGTTATGACAGATTTTCCTGTTCTACCTCCTGTCAAGCCTGATAGATTTATCTTCTTCCTTTCGAGAACAGGTTTGTCCAGAAGGGTTATTTTTTCGAGTCTTTTTTCTAACTCCTTAGCTCTTCTGTACATCTTGTCACTATCTCTCATTTCTCCCCAGACTCTATAACGATGTATCTGGTCTTCCATTCTTTTTATTTTTTTCTGTTGATTGCCATACCATTTCATAGCTTCATAGAATCGTCTCTCTTTCTCCAACACATAATAGGAGTAGTTGCCATGATAAGTCTCAACGCCATTTTCATCAATGTCCAGAATCTTATCAATGACATTATCTAAAAAATACCTGTCATGAGAAACTAGAAGCACTGAGCCTTTATATTCCCTGAGAAATAACTCGAGCCATTCAACAGAACTCAAATCGAGATGATTTGTAGGCTCATCCAGCAATAACAGGTCTGGGTTCATCAGCAATACCTTTCCGAGCATCACTTTGGTTCTTTCTCCTCCGCTCAGATCATTGAATTTCTTTCCAAGATGGTTGTCCAGATCAAGTCCTTTTATGATTCTGTTGATCTTTTCATCAATGCTGTAGCCTTCCAACCGCTCAAATTCCGCCTGCAGCTTCCCATATTCCTGAAGTGTCCTCTCGAAATTTTCCGTATCTTGAGCCAGTAGCAACTCATATTGCGTAATTTTTTGCTTTAGGTTATTCAATTCATCAAATGCGGTGTTTAAGACATTCCGCACCGTGTCTTCCATACCAACAATAGGTAACTGTTCCAGGTAGCCCAATGTCAAACCTTTTCTCAGAAACAGCTCGCCTTCAGCCGATTCCATACCCGCCACAATCTTTAGAATGGTGGTTTTTCCGGATCCGTTGGCACCGATGAGGCCTATCTTTTCACCTGATTTGACATCAAAAGTGACATGATCAAAAATCATGTTGGCGCTGTAGTATTTCTTGAGATTTTTAACAGCTAAATCAATCATATGCCACCTCTGGATTCAATAACCCTGTTAATTTTATCATAAATTCCTTTAGATGTCATAGATGATTTTGTCCTATACCCTTTACACTTTTATTGAAATAGATTATCCTAATAGGTGATATTGAAATATTTCAGGAGGTCTTTATGGAAAAACTAATTATAACTGCGGCGCTGACCGGTGCAGAGGTTACCAGGGATCTACAGCCCAATCTTCCCCTCACCCCAGATGAGATTGCAGAGGCCGCTTACCAATGTTACTTGGCTGGCGCATCAGTCGTTCATGTTCATGCCAGGGATACAGAAGGAAAACCCACTCAGGATTACGAGACCTATAAGGTCATTAAAGAGAAAATTGCAGAAAAATGCAACATTATATTTCAACCCTCTACAGGCGGTGCTGTGTGGCATTCTGCCGAGGAGAGAATGCAACCAATAGAATTGAGTCCCGAAATGGCAACACTAAGTACAGGCACCACCAACTTTGGTGATGACGTGTTTATGAACACTGAGGAATACATCATTAAGTTCGCAAACAGAATGAAAGAACTGGGTGTCAAGCCGGAAATAGAATGCTTTGAAAGAGGAATGATCAACACTGCATTGAACCTGGCCAAAAAAGGCATCATCAATCACCCCATTCATTTCGACTTTGTATTGGGGGTACCGGGTGCCTGTCCAGGAGAAGTCAGAGATCTTCTGCATATGATTGGCAGTATTCCAAAGGATTCGACATGGACTGTGGCTGGGATTGGGCGTTACGAAATGCCACTTGCTACTGTCGCTATAATTGAAGGTGGACACGTTCGAGTAGGATTTGAAGACAACATTTTTGTATCAAAGGGCGTATTAGCTGAATCCAACGCACAACTGGTGGAAAAGGTTGTTAGACTGGCAAAAGAGCTGGGACGTGAAATCGCCACACCCGATGAAGCCAGAAAAATACTTGGACTTGATAAATAAGTATCAAAAAAAAGACGCGGTTATCCGCGTCTTAATGTTTGCCTATCATTTTTGCAACCCCAAGTCTTGCTATAGCTTTTTTCAATGCTATTTCAGCTCTAAGGACATCCAAGTCTGCTGTTTTTTGCTGAATTCTCTTTTCTGCTCTTTCTCTAGCTTTTTCAGCCCTGTTGACATCAATTTCTTCTGGCCACTCAGCCGTATCTGCTAAAATAACCACCTTTTCTTTAGTGACTTGCATGTATCCTTGTGATATGGCAGCCAATTTAAACTGCCCATCAATCTTGATTCTGAGTGTTCCTATTTGCAGTGGTGTAACAAAGGGTTCATGGCCTTTTAGAATACCAATATCGCCCTCTACACCTCTGGCAATAACCATTTCGACTTCATCCTCATAGAATAGTCTCTCAGGTGTTACAATCTCAAGCATGAACTTTGACATAAATTCACCTTCCTCTCTTAATGTATAACGACCTGTTAAGCACTTCTCTGCTTTTTCATCTTAGCGGCTTTTTCAATAGCCTCTTCTATCGTTCCTACCATCAAAAATGCCTGTTCCGGTAAATCATCATGCTTGCCTTCCAATATCTCCTTAAATCCTCTAATCGTTTCCTTTAACGGAACATATACGCCAGCTGTGCCTGTGAACTGCTCAGCTACGTGGAAATTTTGAGATAAGAATCGTTCGATTCTTCTGGCTCTTGCAACAATAATTTTATCCTCTTCAGAAAGTTCATCCATGCCAAGAATAGCGATTATATCCAATAACTCATTGTATCTTTGCAGTACTTCCTGAACCCCTCTAGCTACTTGGTAATGCTCTTCACCTATAATAACAGGATCCAATATACGCGATGTGGAATCCAAGGGATCAACAGCTGGATAGATACCTTTTTCTGATATTTTTCTCGATAAAACAGTTGTTGCATCAAGATGGGCAAATGTGGTTGCCGGAGCAGGGTCTGTCAAGTCATCAGCTGGTACATAGACTGCCTGTACTGAAGTTATAGATCCCTTCTTGGTTGATGTGATCCTTTCCTGCAGAACACCCATTTCGGTAGCCAGAGTTGGCTGATATCCAACAGCTGAAGGCATACGTCCAAGAAGCGCTGAAACTTCTGATCCTGCTTGGGTGAATCTGAATATATTATCTATGAATAATAGTACATCTTGTTCTTCTTCATCTCTGAAATATTCTGCCATCGTTAATCCAGCTAAACCAACACGCATTCTAGCTCCAGGTGGTTCGTTCATCTGTCCGAAAACCAAAGCGGTCTTGTCAATTACACCTGAATCCATCATCTCGTAATAAAGGTCGTTTCCTTCTCTGGTTCTTTCACCAACGCCAGCAAAAACAGAAAGACCACCGTGTTCTTTGGCAATATTGTTGATTAATTCTTGAATTAGTACCGTTTTACCGACGCCAGCCCCACCGAACAATCCAATCTTACCACCTTTTGAATAAGGACAAATAAGATCAACAACCTTTATACCAGTCTCGAATATTTCAGTGCTTGTGCTTTGCTCATCATATGATGGTGCTTCCCTGTGTATTGGTGATCTCTTATCAGTCACCACAGCAGGTTTCCCGTCAATTGGCTCACCTAAAACATTGAACATCCTGCCAAGAACCTCTCTTCCGACAGGTACGCTGATAGGTGCACCTGTATTGATTGCTTCCATACCTCTTGTGAATCCGTCAGTAGAGTCCATTGCGATACATCTGACAGTATTGTCGCCAATATGTTGTGCAACTTCAGCAACAACTATCCTGTCACCAATTTTTATCTCTATGGCATTCAACAATGCTGGAAGATGCTCTTCACTAAACTCAATATCTAAAACAGCTCCAATAACCTGTTTAACCCTACCTTTATCAATTTCAACCATGCTATCACTTCCTTTCCTCTAATTTAAAGCATCTGCACCAGCAACAATCTCACTGATCTCTTGCGTTATTGATGCCTGTCGCGCTCTATTGTATAACAGTTGAAGGTCTTCGATCATGTCTTTTGCATTATCTGTAGCACTCTCCATTGCGATTCTTCTAGAACCGGATTCGCTGGCTGATGCCTCTATAGACGCACCGTAAATCACACTGTTAAGATATTTTGGAACAAGATACTCCAATACACTTTCAGGTGATGGCTCATATCTATATAACATCTTGCTCTTTATTTCTCCCTCTTTTATGACAACCGGCAACAGTTTTAATGCTTTCGGCTCATACGAGATCGTACTGATAAATTCAGTGTAAGCAAGATATATCTCATCAATTTCCTTTTCAATATACATGTGTACAATCTTTTTGCTGATGTCAATTGCCACATCTAGAGAAGGGCTTTCCGAAAAGCCTATATACGACTCTACAACATCATAGCCTTTTCTTTTGAAATAATCTCTGCCCTTTGTTCCAATTGTTATCACTTTTACATTCTCTTTATCTTTCTCTTTAGCCTTCTCTTCTACCAGCTTACATATATTAGCATTGTAACCACCTGCAAGACCCCTGTCACCTGTTATGACAATAAACAAAGTGTTGTTAATCTGTCTTCCGTCAATAAAAGAATGCTTAAAGCCTTTTGTATGAGCCATAATTTCGGCAATCGACTCCAATATGGTTTCAAAGTAAGGCTTTGTGGCCTCGAGTTTTTTTCTGGCTCTTTTTAGTTTGGCTGTTGCAACTAGTTCCATGGCTTTCGTTATCTGCATGGTACTGGTCACGCTTTTTATTCTGCGTTTCACATCAATCATGTTTTGGGCCAAGTTTTCACCTCCTGACTATGTAAAAAGGTATTTAGGCTAAAAAATCCTTCTTGAATTCTTCAACCGCATCGTTCAATTTTCCTTTTGTTTCGTCATCAATATTTTTTGATTCAAATATGACTTTACCGATTTCAGGATAATTGTTCTCCATAAATTCATAGAATTTACCCTCAAACTCAGTTATCCTGTTGACTGGAATATCTTTCAAATACCTTTGATTGGCTAGATATATCATCATGACTTGTCTCTCAACCCTTATTGGTTCGTACTGGGGTTGTTTTATGATTTGCATCAGTCTCTCACCATGATCTAATGTAGCTCTAGTCTCTGGATCAAGCTCAGAACCAAATTGAGCAAACGCTGCGAGTTCTCTGTATTGCGCCAATTCAAGCTTCAGCATGCCGGCAACAGATTTCATCGCTTTAATCTGTGCTGACCCGCCTACCCTTGAAACGGACAATCCTGCATTAATAGCCGGTCTTTGTCCAGAGTTGAACAGCTCTGTCTCAAGAAATATCTGACCATCTGTGATGGATATGACATTTGTAGGAATATAAGCAGAAATGTCTCCAGCCTGTGTCTCTATGATTGGCAAGGCTGTAATTGATCCACCGCCATATGCGTCATCAAGTCTAGCGGCCCTTTCAAGCAATCTCGAGTGAAGATAAAAAACATCGCCCGGGTAAGCCTCTCTACCTGGTGGTCTTCTTAAAAGTAAAGACATTGCCCTATAGGCAACTGCATGCTTAGATAGGTCGTCATAGATAATCAGAACGTCCTTGCCATTGTACATGAATTCCTCAGCAATCGCTACTCCTGTGTAAGGTGCTATATATTGCAACGGAGCCATTTCACTGGCTGTAGCCGAAACAATAATGCTATACTCCATAGCACCGTTTGATTCCAATATCTCAACTGTTTTAGCAACAGTAGATCTTTTCTGCCCAATGGCGACATATATACAGTAAATGTCTTGTCCCTTTTGGTTGATAATAGTATCTACAGCTATTGCCGTTTTACCGGTTTGTCGGTCTCCGATAATAAGTTCTCTTTGTCCTCTACCTATAGGTATCATTGAGTCAATGGCTTTTATACCTGTCTGTAATGGCACAGAAACCGATTTTCTTGTAATTACACCAGATGCTTTTGCTTCAATAGGTCTAAATTTAGTTGTTTCTATTGGTCCCTTTCCATCGATAGGTTGTCCTAATGAATTGATAACCCTACCTAGCATTGCATCACCAACAGGAACCTCTACAATCCTCTTGGTTCTTTTTACAGTATCTCCCTCTTTGATACCTATGTCGTTACCCATAAGAACACAACCTACATTATCCTCTTCCAGATTGAGTGCCATTCCAAAAGTATCATTTCCGAAATCAAGAAGCTCACCGTACATGCAATTCTCAAGACCGTGTATTCTGGCAATACCATCTCCAACCTGAATAACCGTTCCTATGTCAACGGTATCAAGCTTGGTATCGTATTTCTTTATCTGTTCTTTTATAATTGAACTAATCTCTTCTGGTCTTAAACTCATTGCTTTTTCTCACCCCTGTCCTATACTATTATTTCTTTCAGACTATTCTGAAGCCTGTTAAGTTTTCCTCTTAGGGTACCGTCAATTACTTTATCTCCAAGCTTGATCTTGACTCCACCCAGAAGGTTTTTATCAATTCGATTTATCAATTCAATCTCTTTTTTTGTCAAATATTGCAGTTTTTCTTTCAAAGCCAAATGCTCATCTGCTGTCAAAGGCATAATCGTATATGCTGTGGCTTTTACAATACCCTTATGTTCATAAATCAAATCTTCAAATTCCTTAGCTATATTAAATAAATCCTTTATCCTTCTTTTGTCCAATATAATCCTAATGAAGTTAGTGATTTCTTCACTCTGATTTTTGCCAAAAACTTCATGGACAACTCTCTTTTTTTCATCGGTTTTTATTTAATATAGCTAAGGAATTTGAAGATTTGATTTATGAACATAAGGGTATTGTAAAAGCCACAGCATATACG
>JAHRFV010000068.1 GCA_019084435.1 Dethiosulfatibacter sp. | reverse complement strand
CACAACAAAACTAGAATCATACTAGAAAGCAGGTAATCAAATGATAGAAAAATCCAGCAAGATGTAGTCCATGCCGATAAAAAAACTCGTAATGCCAATGAAACGGCCGTCAAAGCTTCCTCACTTATTCTTGATACATATATGCTGTCAACTATATTGTACATTGCTTGAATGGTCATGGACAACATCGCCGGCAATGCCATTGACATTACGAGTTTTTTTATCGGCATGGACTCCATCTTGCTGGATTTTTCTATCATTTGATTACCTGCTTTCTAGTATGATTCTAGTTTTGTTGTGTTAGACTCTTCATTATATGACCCGAATCAGATAAAGTCAATCCGTTCTCAACCTGTTTTTCGTCTTGACCTTAGAGACGTAATCATGTATATTTTCATTGAGAATTCACATGACTGACGAAATTGTGGTATTAACCACAAGGGAGTTTAAATTGGACTGCCTGATTTAGGCAGTCCAGTTTGTTTTTAGGAAGTCATTTCCAGCGCCCACAACACCAATACAAGTGCTATAATAGAAGTGAATGAATAATAAAGGAGAAAGAAAGATATGGAGAAAATCAATATTTTTAATTCTAGTTTATCAAGGGTAGTTTTTGGAGGTATCATTGTAGATGGGGAAACACAAAAGGATGCTAATCGTTTTGTCAGTGAAGCCATTGATATGGGCGTCAATTATTTTGATGTAGCACCGACATATGGAAATGCAGAAGAGAAACTTGGACCTGCGCTTGCTGGTAAGCGAGACAGCGTTTTTCTTGCTTGTAAGACTGAGGATCGAACAAGAGAAGGGGCACAAAAGCTGCTGGACGCGTCTTTAAAGAATCTACAGACTGACCATTTTGATTTATATCAGCTTCATGCTGTGTATAATCTTGAGGATGTAGAGAGAATTTTTGGACCTAACGGTGCATTTGAGACTTTTCAAAAGGCAAAGGATAAAGGGATAATAAAAAGAATTGGTTTTAGTGCCCATTCCACAGAAGCAGCTCTTGCATTATTAGATTATTACGACTTTGATTCGATTCTATTTCCTTTCAACTTCGTTTCCATGATTAAAAACGGTTATGGTATGCACGTATTAAACAAGGCAAAAGAAAATGGATTGGCTATTCTAGGGTTAAAATCGATGGTACTGACTGAGCATACACCTAGTGATGATGAAAATTATCCAAAAGCTTGGTATCATCCTATAGAGGATTATGATCTTGCAAAAAAAGCAGTAAATTATTCGTTATCAAAAGGGGTGGATGCTATTGTGCCTCCTGGTGATTTCGAATCATTTAAAATGGCAGTAAAAATTGTCAATGAAGGATTATCCTTTTCTGATGAGGATTATGAGAGTCTAAAAAAGGTAGCCTTGAGCACAGTGCCATTGTTTCCCCTAAAAGCGAGATAAACAGGGTTCTTGGTTGATTAAAATGGACTGCCTTATAATAGGCAGTCCATTGCAGTTCAATACCGTTTATTCTTAGTTGTTGATTTCAAAAGCGTATGTTCCACCCCAATCCTCATTCTTCTCAGCAAATGTTTCTGAGCCTATATAATGCTCTTGCTTTTCTACATCGTACATTTCCCCCGTATATGTTATATCCCAAACCGATGGACCAATCGTCTCAATATAAATCTGTCCTCTTGACTTGTTTAGTCCAGAATAAGCCGGTGCAATATCAAAAGTAGCATTAAAGGTCCGTTTTATATCATATTTCTCATATTCAAGACCTGTACCACCTTCCTCCAAGAACTTCCAACTGACGCTAAGGGTACCCTTACCGGACTGTCTAACAGCATCATAATTACCTTGTACAGTGGCCTCTGTGAGCGTTATTGTTGCACCAGAACCATCTTTACCTAATAGCCAGGTTTCTTTTAATTTTAAGCTCTTCCCTCCACCATAGGTCTGATTTATGGTTCCATCGGCACCTATCTCAATCGTACCCAGCAGCCAACCAATTGCCTCATACTCATATTCAGGTATATAATCGACCTGTCCAGCTACACCATTAAAAACTAGCGTCAATTTTTCATCAAGTTCTATCTCAACGGCTGGCGGCGTGACCTTGAATTCAATAGTCTTGACCGGTTCATCCTTTTCCATATCCGCATCAGGCGCATAGATATCCAGCTTGTTTGTAGATCCGGCAACCATATGTCCATAGACGGTAAAGGCAGTATTGAGAGTGCCGTCATCCTTGAACTTGCCTGTCCAATTCGCTATTTCCGCTTTATCGTTCAGCGGTGAAAATCTAACCTGATGCTTGGCATAGGTTTTTTTAGTATCGGTAACACTGAAAGATATTGGCTTATTCAAATAATCTGACAGAGCCTTGTACTCAGCTCTTAGCTTGGTCTCATTTTCCATATTTATTCGAAGAGCAATCTGCCTGAAAACGCCAGGCAATACATCATTATATAGTATGGATCTTCTCTCCTGACTGATATTTTTTTGCAAATCCTGATTAAGTCCTGCGCCACCGCCTGTCCATGCCATCTTCTGCCTGGCTTCGGTGACATAATAATCAACTCCCAACTTATTGGTTCCAGTCCAGAACTCATTGCAGTGAGTTGTCACAATCTTGTCGATTTCAGTTTTAAGGGCTTCCTCTGTCATGGTCGGATCACTGAACATAGGATAGAAGGTCCTGTACCAGTAATCTGAAGCTTTGAAACCATCCTGTCCCTTGAAATAGTATATGGAATAGGCATCTCTGTATATATCTGCACGCCCCTGTATTGCCGTAGTTCCAAATTTATTGATGGCGTAGTCCACAATGGCAATGGAAGCCATGCTCGCTGACATCACAGAGCTGCTGAGTTTGGACGCAACCTTTCCCAGTATGTAGGTGTATGAGGCCTTAAGACTTCCCACAACAGCATCATTAATCTTTCCGTTGTAAATATTGGCTCCAACTTGAACCACCGACAGCAATAACCCTATACTGCCGAGGCGATCTCCAAGGGTTGAAAGCACATCGTCACCATAGGCCATATAACCAACACTTTGGGTAATATTTCCAAGAAAATCGCCACCGAGCTGCATAGCTTCTCCGGCTGCTCCCGCTCCAATATCAAAGCACTGTTTAGCCGGAACGCCGCCGATGGCATACTCCTCTATAGCAGCCTGAAAATCCTCATCCTTTTCTTCTCCATACAGATCTAAAAATTCAATTCTGGCATTTCTTTTGCCCGAGTTCGAAACTGAGAAAACACCATATTTTGAAAGATGATCCGTGAATATGATGACAGAAGTAGAGGCTTTGTCATACATAAAGGCAACAGGCTCCCACTTTCCAGTTTCCTCATTCAGATATGCCGCTCCAGGGATATCCCCCTCTACCAGCTTAAGTGGTATTGCTAGCTGGATAACCCCATCCACCTGGGATACATTTTCGAGCTTAAAGTCATACACCTTAAGCGAGATGATCCCTTCATCATCAAGCGCTGGTGCGTTGTTCACCTCTGATATGACAGCTTTGACATCCGAAGTTATAATTACCGGATCAAGTCTA
The DNA here is from genome assembly GCA_019084435.1 of Dethiosulfatibacter sp. The sequence continues at coordinate 905 of JAHRFV010000068.1, read as the reverse complement.
AGTTCAACTCCCTCAGAACCTAGAACGAGATTTTCGTCATTCAGAACAGCCTCAGCCAACAGTTTTTCACTGGTGACAGGCGCAGCTACAGTTTTTCCGCCGCATGCTACTAGAGGCAAGCTCAAGGATACAATTAATATCATTGCAATTACTCTATTTTTCATTTCCCCCACCCTCCGTTTTTAAAGAGAATATATATGCTTTTATTATACCCAATTTTTTAAAAAATAAGCATGGGCATCTAGAATAAAACAAACCCTGAAACCTTTAAATATATGGCCTCAGGATTCTTATCACTTACTCACACTTGGTGGTTTCCAACATTATTTATTTTTCTCAAATGTACCATAAACAACTGGTTCTTTATTCTGAACCATAATCACACCCTTAGCGATTACTGTATCAATATCAAGTGTTTTTTCATCTAAAAGGTTCAAATCAGCGTCAAAGCTTTTTTCAATCCTGCCCTTGTTCTTAAACTTCAGGATCTTAGCGGGATTGGATGTTAAAGCTCTCAATGCTATCTCCAATGGGATGTCCTCTCTGAAAACACACTCCTTAATGCCAATAATCAAACAGATTGGTTTTCCTACATCAAGACCCACAAATTCTTTTTTCTCATTGAACATTGGAAGACTACCTTGTCCGTCTGAAGACAATGTGAAGTTGTCGATACTGACCCCCTCTGCTAAGAGTCTTTTCAGACCTTTGCTGAACCTGACCTCATTGTCCAACTTCTCCCAGAAATCAGGGTCTTCACTTCCTGTAAAGTCCACATATCCACCTTCTTTAGCATAGGTGACGCATTCTTCAAACAATGCTTCATTGCGATTGACGTGTGTTGGCAGAAATTGGGTCATTGGTATTTCTGTCTCTTTCAATACATCTTTTATCAAATTGATTTT
>JAHRFV010000055.1 GCA_019084435.1 Dethiosulfatibacter sp. | reverse complement strand
GAACCTTCAGAAGCATCCTATGATATTGACAGATTGGTTTACGAATACCACAATACGGATATGCAAACTGAAAAGGATTTTTTAGGGACAGGCGTCAAAAAAGTAAGCTATAAGGAACTGGAGAAAAACCAAAGAAAAGAATATATGTCCAATTATCTTGAAGGTATTTGGTCCATCAAATCCCCTATGGAAACCCAGCTGATGGAAACCGATATGGACAATCTGTTTAAAGAGGTTGAACTACCGCTTGTAAAAATAATGGCCTCTATGGAAATATTGGGTTTCAAAATCAATACAGATGAGTTAAAACGCATAGGAGAAAAACTGAGCCAGAAAATTTCTGTTCTGGAACTGATTATTCAGGAAATGGCAGGATCTGAATTTAATGTCAATTCACCAAAGCAATTGGGTCAAATATTGTTTGAAGAACTGAATCTCCCAGTTATGAAGAAAACAAAGACAGGCTACTCAACAGATGTTGAGGTTCTTGAGAAGCTAAAGACACAACACCCTATCATACAAAAAATAATAGAATATAGACAATTGACAAAGCTAAACTCTACTTATGTTGAGGGATTGTTGAATGTGGTGGACAAAGAGACAGGAAGGGTGCATTCATCGTTCAAGCAAACCATAGCTTCAACAGGCAGAATAAGTTCGACAGATCCCAACCTGCAGAACATACCAGTCAAGACAGAAGAAGGAAGAGAACTCAGAAAGATATTCGTACATGAAGAGGATTACATATTGATCGATGCGGATTATTCACAGATTGAATTGCGCGTCTTGGCGCATTTATCTGATGATAAAAACTTGATTGAGGCATTCCGAATGGGCGAGGATATTCATACCAAAACAGCTTCACAGGTATTTCATGTCCCTAAAGATGAAGTAACCTCCACCATGAGGGGAAGGGCAAAGGCTGTAAATTTTGGTATTGTTTATGGTATTAGCGATTACGGATTGAGCCGTGATTTGGATATTCCTAGAAAAGAATCCAAGCAATATATCGAAAACTATCTTAAATTTTTCAGCGGCGTTAAGAAATACATGGATGACATCATCAGCAAGGGAAAAAAAGACGGTTATGTGGAGACGATTCTTGGGAGAAGGAGATACATACCGGAACTAAGCTCAAGAAATTTCAACATTCGAGCATTTGGAGAAAGACTGGCTCTCAATACACCGGTTCAGGGAACTGCCGCTGATATCATAAAAAAAGCTATGATCAATGTGGACCATGAGCTATCCAAGAGAAACATGAAATCCAGATTGATTCTACAGGTTCATGATGAGTTGATAGTTGAGGCTTATAAAGATGAAGTAGAAGAAGTGAAAAAAATGCTAAAAGAAGAAATGGAAAACGCAGTTCAGCTCAAGGTTCCCGTCGTTGTAGACTTGAATATTGGAGATACTTGGTATGATACAAAATAAAAATATTATCGTAATAACAGGCGGAATCGCAACCGGTAAAAGCACCGTCACAAATCATATTCGTGAAAAAGGTTTTGAGGTCATAGATTGTGACAATATCGTGCATAATCTTTATAAAAAGGGCAACAGTGTCTATCTATCAATCATCAGAATGGCAGGAATTGAAATTCTCGATGAAAAAAATGAAATTGACAGGGCTAAGCTGGTTAAGTTTATATTCTCTTCAGAAAATATCAGAAAAGAAATCAATGCCTTAGTCCATAAGGCAGTCATAGAGAGAATCAATGAAGAGATTTCGAAAACAAAAGGAAGTACAGTATTCGTTGATATACCACTTATGCTCGAAGAAAAGGATAAGCTGATCAATTTTGGATTGGCATACGATCAGATATGGCTCGTCTATACAACCAGAGAGCTTCAGATAGAGAGGCTTTTTAAAAGAGATAAAAGGGATAAGCTGGAATCAATGAAGATTCTTGATGCACAGATGGATATCGAAGAAAAAAGAAATCAAGTAGATATCATCATAGAAAATACGGAAACAGTAGAGACACTTAAGCCCAACAAGAATACCTTTTTTTCGTGCAAAAATTTCAGCTGTAACAATACTGTCATCCAGCTTCATTTCCCTTAGAATATCCAATGTTCTTATAAAATATATATCAGTAGTCAATCCAGCATAAATTTCCTCGTGACTTGCTGAAAAAAGCCTTCTATTCTTGTTGGGCTTAATGAAGTCTATGAAATCCTAAAAGGTAAAGATATAGAAGTCTGGGCTATAGAGGAAGGATCTGAGTTTGTAGAGAAAGAAACACTTCTTAGGATACGTGGTAAGTACAGTGAGTTCGCAATCTTTGAGTCGGTCATTCTCGGATGTCTGGCAAGTCCTTCAGGTTGGGCGACTGCAGCACGAGAGGTAAAAGAAGCGTGTGGAGATTCAAGCTTTACGATTTTTGGGACAAGACACCTACATCCTGCTGTATCACCGGTGATGGAAAGAGCAGCGATAATCGGTGGCGCAAGTGGTGCCAGTAATGTTCTGGCAGCTAAAAAGATAGGAATGGAACCCATGGGAACCCTGCCACATGCGGCATTTCTAATTGCAGGAGATACCGTGGAGTTGGCGAAAACCTATGACAGATTGATGCCACCAGAACATAAACGGATTGTGTTGATAGATACTTTTAAAGATGAAGTAGAAGAAACCCTTAGAGTTGCGAAAGCCTTAGGTAAGAATCTATTTGCTATCAGACTGGATACACCTAGCGAAAGAGGGGGAGTAAGCCCTGAACTTGTTAATGAAGTCAGACAGCATCTGGATCTCAACGGTTACACATGGGTTAAAATATTTGTATCAGGTGGGCTTTACCCTGAAAAAATTAGACTTCTCAGAGCAGCTGGTTCAGATTCGTTTGGAGTTGGTAGCTATATTTCAGGAGCACCGGCTATCGATATGACTATGGATATCAAGGAAGTAAATGACAAAACAATATCCAAGAGAGGCAGATTGCCGGGAATAGTTTCCAATGACAAGTTGAAGAAATTGATATAATCATAAACATATCCTTTACAAAACTATATTTATTTCTTATAATAATTAAGCGGTCTAAAGCATTAACAAGACAGCAATAGCATGCGGAGGTGCTGGAATCGGCAGACAGGCACGTTTGAGGGGCGTGTGTCTTTATGGCGTAGGGGTTCAAGTCCCCTTCTCCGCACCATACCCTGAGCCACATTAAGCGTCAAGCTTTTTTGTGGCTTATTTAATTGATTTTCATTGATTTTTAATTTAAGAATGTCCATATGAAAAAGAAGGTGAATTTGCGGGAAGTTGATATAAATATCACGATGTGATAGGGTTAAGACATGAGGCCTCCCGAAACTTAAGTAATTACCTTATAAGGTTCGTTTTGTTTGAAATGTAACGGTATATTTATTCCATATTCATTTGTAACTAGAGGTATCATTTGAGTATGGACTATAATCTTTTTGTAAAAGGGGTTGATTTTTAAATGAATAAGCTAAAATCTTTATTGATTGTTTTAATAATTCTTGTGATAATTGCAGGAGGTTATTTCATCTATGATAACAGACCAAATCATTATGAAGTTCCTCATACATTAGAAGGTCTCAAAGAAGCACTAAGCGTACTCGAAACTGAATGGGAAGTTGAACCAATGGAATCAAGTGATGAAAATCATCTTAAGACATATCGACTAAATTCTATTAGTGATAGTAATGTTTCACTTGCCCTTTC
>JAHRFV010000303.1 GCA_019084435.1 Dethiosulfatibacter sp. | reverse complement strand
TTTATCATGACAGACAAGAAATAATATACACTTGTGGAGATTTAAAATTGCACACACAGAGCATGAAGTTATATCGGAATGATGTCGAAATATTACTGACATCTGCAGAGTATAACCTCATGCTTATTATGTTTAAGAATCAGGGACAAGTGTTAACTAGAGAACAACTAATAGAACTTGCATTCGGCAATTCATACGAAGGCTATGACCGAAACATAGATAGCTTTATAAAGAGAATAAGGCAAAAAATTGAGTTAGACTCCAGAAATCCCCAATATCTAATAACCAAATATGGCGCAGGCTATGTATTTGGAGGTGAACAAAAATGACCATCAGAAAACAATGGTTGATTGCTCTGATTCTGACAGCAGTCTTATCTGTCGTGGTGAATTCATTTGTATTCAGCCTTCTAATCAACAGATATTTTGTAAACTACACGGAAGAAAAATACGAAGAGCATTTTAATCAGATTATTGACTATTCTAAAATGGTCTTGACAGATTCCAATTACTCAACAGAACAGATTAAAATCCAACTAGAATCACATCTTAGTGATCCCATAATTAGAATCAGACTATATGACAGCAATCTAGATTTGTTGGCTGACGTGGCTGAACGGATTGAGATAATTGATAATATGATGAGAAACAACATGATGAACAGAATGATGGGGGCCTTCACGAATGAAACAGATACACTTGATGTTTTTGATAACGGCGTATTATTAGGCAAGATTACCATCACCAGGCATAGTTCAATTGGAAACTCATTTGGAACGAGAATGTTTAGAGCAGCACTGATAACTTATAGCATTATTTCTTTTGGATTGGTTTTGACATTTATTGTATTGGCAGGTTCTAAAATTAGCAAAGTCTTAAGCACTGATTTGACAGATACTGCAGATATGGCAACGAGCATTGATTTGGGCAAAGGTTTTGAACGGAAGGCATCGAGAATCGAAGAGATAAGAATTATTCAGACAAGCCTCGAGGTCCTTAATACGCGACTGAGAATCAAACAAAAAGCAAGAAAGAAATTTGTGGATGAGCTGATCCATCAAGCTAGAACACCACTAACTATATTAAAAAACCATCTAGAAGCGATAGACGATGGAATTGTTGAAATGAATCATGACGAAATAAGAACATGTGAAGTTCAGATTGAAAATCTGACGGCAATAATCTCCAATTTAAGCAACATAGTTGACGTCGGAACAGATGAGATCATTCTTAACATCGAAACATTTGAGATTCATCAGCTCATAAGTCAGATTATGGCTGGTGTTAAGGTTCAGTTTGATAGAAAAGCTGTTAATCTGGAACTTCTTTCAGCTAAAAAAGTTTATTTAAAGACAGATAAATATAGACTCAGTCAAAGCATCTATAATGTATTGGCAAACGCCTATAAATTTACAGAATCCAATGGTAAGGTGACTATTGGATATGAGACAATTCAAAACCGCCTTATTATGAAAATAGAAGATAATGGGATTGGTATAGCAAAGAATGAGATTGGAAGAATATTTGAAGGCTATTACAGCGGGAAGACCCATAAAGCTGCAGGAGAAGGCTTGGGACTTTATATCGCTAAAGAAAATATTGAAGCCTTGGGTGGGGCAATAAATGTTGAATCGGATTTGGGAAAAGGTAGTCAATTTATCCTAACGATTCCATACACTGAATCGGATAAAATTTGATAGATGTGATAACACTGTGGTAAACTATCTGTAGTATACTAAAAAGTCAAAACTAAATGGAGACACACAATGAACGATACGATAAAAATGCTATTAAATCATACATCCATCAGAAAATATCAAGATAGACCCATAGATAGGGAGCTCGTGGATACAATTGTCCAGTGTGCCCAGATGGCACCGACTTCAAGCCATTATCAGGCTTATACGATTATCGAAGTGAGAGATCCATCGAAAAAAGAGATTCTCTTCAACGTATCAGGAGGGCAGGAGTGGATTAAGACAGCACCTCTGGTGCTATTGTTTTGTGCAGATCTGCATAGAGGGAGCAAGTTTTTCAAAGGTGTGGATAAAGAAGTATTCAGCAATACCGAATGTTACACTGTCGCTGTTGTAGACGCATCCTTAGCTATGCAAAAGGCTTTTATAGCTGCACAAAGCATGGGGCTAGGTGGCGTAGCTGTAGGTGGAATAAGAAACAATGTGGAAAAACTATCAAAAACCTTTGAGCTTCCAGACATGGTTGCACCATTATTTCTTTTGTGCCTGGGATATCCCGATGACGCGCCAGAGCTAAAACCGAGACTCCCGCAAGAAGAAATCTGCAAAGTTGATTTTTATGATGACAGTCAACAGGAACGTTTGATTGGTGAATATGATGAGGTCGTCAAAAGTTACTATATAGACCGAACAAAGGGCAAAATCACAGAAACCTGGACGGAGCGCTGCGGTAAAATGTTGATGGATAAAACGAGAGATGATGTAGGTGTATTTTTTAGAAAAATTGGATTATTGAAGAAATAGAGGAGGGTGCTATATGGATAATAAAGAAAGGCAAAAGCAAGAAATCATAAAAGCCTATCAATTCAGACATGCTACCAAGGAGTTTGATCCCAACAGAAAGATTTCGGATGATGATTTTGACTTCATATTAGAAACGGCTAGATTATCACCAAGCTCAATGGGACTAGAGCCCTGGAAATTTTTGATTATCAAGAATGATGAATTAAAGCAAAAGCTGGCACAGGTAACTTGGGGAGCTGTGAAACAGCTACCTACAGCCAGCCATTTTGTTGTTATTCTAGCCAGAACAGAGAAAGATACCAAGTATGACAAAGATTATTTTGCTTATCAGATGATGGAAATCAGGCAATTCTCTGAAGAATTATTTGCTGAAAAAATCAAGACATACAAGACTTTTCAGGAAGATGACCTACATTTGCTGGATAGTGAGAGAACCATGTTTGACTGGGCGTGCAAACAGACCTATATAGCGCTTGGAAACATGATGACAGCTGCGGCTCAGATTGGTATTGATTCTTGCCCAGTGGAGGGCTTCAGCTTTGATAAGGTGCAGAAAATATTGGAAGATGAGGGATTGTTGGAAAAAGGTAGACTGGGTGTGTCTGTTATGGTTGCATTCGGATATCGGGATAAAGAACCCCGACCTAAGACAAGACGTCAAATGAGTGAAATTATCCAATGGGTGGAATAGGGGGGAGCTTGATATGTTAATAGAAAACATTCATGCACACATAAACTCCAATAGAGAACAGGATATAAATACACTGATTGAGTTGGTGAGTCATCCCAGTATCAGCAGTAATGCGGTCGAAATTCGTCGTTGTGCGGAGTTTTTAAAAAATATCATGGAAGAATCAGGCATTAACACAAAAATATACGAGACAAAAGGCCAACCGGTTGTTATCGGCGAGGTTGCATCACATAATAAAGATGCAACAACCGTGCTTTTCTACGGCCACTACGATGTACAGCCACCTGAACCACTTGATGCTTGGGTTAGTCCACAATTTGAGCCAACTATCAGAGAGGGCAGACTGTATGGACGTGGTGCCGGGGACAACAAGGGTCAGCTATTAACACATATAATGGCAGTAAGATCCTATCTGGCTACAGAAGGAGCCTTACCTATCAATGTCAAATTCATATTTGAGGGGGAAGAAGAAATAGGCAGCCCTTCTTTACTTGAATTTGTCGAGGATAATAAAGAATTGTTAAAAGCCGACGTGGTATTGACCTCAGATGGACCTATCCACGACAGTGGAGCACCGCTGGTGGCTTTTGGAGTTCGAGGCGTTATGAATTTTGAGTTCAATCTCGAAACTGCCACAACAGACAATCATTCAGGAAACAAAGGAGGCGTCATCCCCAACGCTATATGGAAAATGGTGGATCTCCTGGCGACTATGAAAGATAAGGATGACAAAGTAACTATCGCGGGTTTTTATGATGACGTTGTAATTCCAAGTCCGTATGAACTAAGTTTGATTGATAATCTGCCATTTGATCCTATTAGTTTAGCAAAGGTTTATGGCGTGGAGAGAATAGAGCTGGATAAAGTCAAATTTTATGAGAGACTGCTATTTCTTCCAACACTTACTATTAACGGAATAGAAGGCGGCTATACGGGTAAAGGAACCAAGAATATAATACCTTGTAAAGCAACGGCAAAAATGGAAGTGAGGCTTGTACTCAACCAAGATCCTAAAGACATTTTCAATAAGGTAAAAAATCATGTGACAAAAACCAACCCAAATGTTATCGTAACTCAAGAAGAGGAAGACATGAAGCCATCGAGGACATCAGCAGAACTGCCTATTTCAAGGGCTATTGTAAATGCGGTCTGGGAAGGATTCGACCAGGAACCGATTGTATTGCCCTCAATGGGTGGCAGTTTACCTGATTTTGTTTGGACTAAAGGATTGGGTGTGCCTTCCATCATGATTCCATATGCCAATGCAGATGAAGCAAATCACGCACCAAACGAAAACATGATGCTGGAGTGCTTTTATAAAGGAATTCATTCTTCCGCTCAAATTATTTTTGAGTTGGGTAAACTAAAGGAGCAAAAATGAAAGAAAGAATCGAATCATTGACAAACGATATAAAAAACGAGCTTGAAGAACTAAGTCTCTTCATTTACAACAATCCGGAACTTGGTTATGAAGAATACAAATCCTCAAAAGCCCATGTAGAATTGTTGAGAAAGCATAACTTTGAGGTTGAAGAAGGATATCTGGGAATGGATACGGCTTTCAAAGCAGAGTATCAGGGACAAAAGGAAGGACCGACTGTTGGGTATCTTGTGGAATATGACGCTTTGCCAGGTATAGGACATGGATGTGGTCACAACATTTTAGGCACAGTCAGCACAGGTGCTGGAATTGTTCTTTCTAAGCTTGTTGATGAAATTGGCGGAAAGGTCGTGGTTTTCGGGACACCGGCAGAGGAAACCAGTGGGGCGAAGGTCAAAATGACAGACATGGGAGCTTTCGACAATTTGGATGTCGCTATGAGTGCTCATCCCGATTCAAGTTTTTCTAAAAGCGGATCTTCCTTGGCACTCGAGGCTATAAAGTTTACTTTCATAGGTAAGACAGCTCATGCAGCTGCTGCTCCTGAAAAAGGAATAAACGCCCTAGATGCTTGTCTTGCAACTTTCCACTCGATCAATGCATTAAGACAGCATACATTACCTGAAGCAAGAATTCACGGAATCATCAGAAAGGGAGGAGAAGCCGCTAATATTGTTCCCGAATTGGCTATAGCTGAGTTCTATGTCAGAACAACCAACAAACATTATTTGATTGAATTGTCTGAAAAAGTCAAAAACTGTGCAAGAGCGGGAGCATTGGCTGCTGGAGCCAAATTGGAGATAACCAACTACGAAGAAAGCTTTGACAATCTGGTCACCAACAAGACACTTCAGGATTTATTTGTCAGTAATCTGGGCTTATCTGGTATCACAAACGTCAAGCCTGCTGAGGATATGATGGGATCCACTGACGTTGGAAATGTTAGCCAAGTATGTCCAACGATACATCCCAAATTCGGCATATGTGAAGAAGGCGTTGACATACCGGTACATACTCGGGAGTTTGCAGAAGCGACTCTAACTAAGACTGCTTTGATTAATATGACTAAGACTGTTATGGCTTTGGCTATGACAGGTGCGAATGTTATTATGAATCATAAGCTGCTTGAACAGATAAAAAAAGAATTCGAAGAGGCTAAAAAATGAGAGTTGTAACTGACGTCATCAAAAAAAGAAAATCAGTAAGAACCTATGAGAGTAAAAAGTTAAGTGAAGATGATTGCGACAAAATCAGAGAATATATAAATACAAAAGAGAACAGAATCGGAATGTTTGGAACAGAAATCAGACTAGAACTCATTTTTGCTGATGAAAATGAGAGTGGCAAAGGTTTAAAAATAGGAACCTATGGCATTATAGTTAATCCACAGGTTTACATAGCCGGTTGTGTTGATAACACGCTCTCAAATATGGTTGAGTTCGGTTATGTCATGGAAAAGATGATTCTTTTTCTAACGGACCTGGGATTGGGCACCTGTTGGCTTGGAGGAACATTTGATAGGAAACTCCTGAATAATGAGATATCCTTGGAAGAAGGCGAAATTATTCCGAGTATAACACCAGTTGGATATCCAAAAATCACCCAAATAAAAAAGGTCTTTCCATGGCAGTCTCTGGTCAGCTTTAACCAGTATTCGCATGGCCTTTTGCTTGATGCCTTCATTTTTTTTAGGATATCCAACTGGTGTTATGCTTGGTATGATTTCTCCGTCTTCCATGATGATTTTACTATTCAGAGACTTTCTATCGAATGTTCCACCAAGCCAGCAGGTTCCCAATCCAAGATCTGTCAGAAAAAGAATCATCTTTTCCATGACATAACCAAACTCTATCATCTTTGGTGGTGTGTTATATACACATCCAGCTATATAAGCTTGTGGGTTGACTATGATGCCATAGGTTCCTATCTTTAAACCCTTTCCACTATCGTTGTCATCAGCAAAAATCAGTTCCAGTCTGATTTCTGTCCCAAATGGTCCGACTCTGTTCTCTTTTAAATTTAAATATTCTCTGATTTTGTTGCAATCATCTTCACTTATTTTTTTGCTCTCATAGGTTCTAACTGATTTTCTTTTTTTGATGACTTCTGTTACAGCTTTCATTTTTTAGCCTCATCGAATTCTTTTTTTATCTGTTCAAGCAACTCGTTATCCATAATAACATTTGCACCTGTCATAGACAAAGCCATGACTGTCTTAGTCATATTCACCACAGCAGTCTTGGTGAGAGTAGCTTCAGCAAATTCCCGAGTATGTACAGGTATGTCAACTCCTTCTTCGCATATGCCGAATTTGGGATGGATAGTCGGACAAACCTGACTGACATTTCCAACGTCGGTGGATCCCATCATATCTTCTGCCGGTTTTACTTTAGTGATACCGGATAAACCTAGATTGCTGACAAATAAATCTTGAAGTGTCTTATTGCTGACCAAATTGTCAAAGCTTTCTTCGTAGTTTGTTATTTCCAATTGAGCTCCAGCAGCCAATGCTCCTGCACGAGCACAGTTTTTAACCTTTTCTGAGAGCTCTATCAAATATTGCTTGCTGGATGTTCTGACATAGAATTCAGCAATAGCCAATTCGGGTACAATATTGGCGGCTTCTCCTCCAGCTCTAATAATACCATGAATTCTCGCTTCAGGTAGTGTATGCTGTCTTAATGCATTGATTGAATGGAAGGTCGCAAGGCAAGCGTCCAAGGCATTTATTCCTTTTTCAGGAGCTGCCGCAGCATGAGCAGTCTTTCCTCTAAAAGTAAACTGAATGGCTTCCATTGCCAGCGACGATCCGCTTTCAGAGAAGTCCGAATAGGGGTGAGCACTCATAGCTACATCCAGATCGTCAAAGGCGCCCATGTTCGTCATTTTGACCTTTGCTCCGCTGGTTTCTTCTGCAGGTGTTCCGAAAACCACAACCTTTCCGCCTATTTCATCAACGAGCTTAGAAAGAACTATTCCAGCACCTGTACTGACTGCACCCAGGATGTTGTGACCGCAACCATGACCAATACCTGGTAAGGCGTCATATTCCGCCAGATATCCCACAGTTGGTCGTTCTTTTTGTCCCTTGTACTCCGCTTTGAAGGCAGTATTCATTCCCAGATAGCCTTCCTCGACTTTAAAGTTATGTTTTTCCAATAATTCTATATGGGCTTTTGAGGATTTATATTCATCATAGCCCAGTTCCGGATTATTGTAAATATATAGACTCAACTCCTCAAGCTCATTTTTTATATTGTTTGTCAATGATTCAATTCTTTCTATCATCTTTGACAAAGTGCAGAAAATTTTGGCAGAAGAGGGATTGCTGGAAGAAGGTAGACTGGGAATATCCGTAATGGCTGCATTCGGGTATCGGGACAAGGAACCCCGACCTAAGACAAGACGTCAAATGAGTGAAATTATCCAATGGGTGGAATAAATCAAACTAAAGGAGCAAAGATGATAGAAAGAATTGAATCATTGACAAACAATATAAAAAATGAGCTTGAGGAGTTGAGTCTATATATTTACAATAA
>JAHRFV010000067.1 GCA_019084435.1 Dethiosulfatibacter sp. | reverse complement strand
TGCTATTGGTGCTCCTATCGAATTCAACAATAAATTGTACTATTGTGCTGTGATAATCAATCGTGGCACACTAATAGCGATCATCCCTAAAATCTACCTGCCAAACTACAATGAGTTTTATGAGCAGAGATGGTTCAACAGCGGTGCTGGGATCAAAGGCTGTGAGATAGACTATTGCGGATATCATGTGCCTTTTGGAACTGATATTCTTATGAGATGTCAAAATAACTCTAACCTTATTGTTGGGGTAGAATTATGCGAAGATTTATGGGCGGTTATACCACCTAGCAGTTACCTTTCTATGGCAGGTGCCACTTTGATTCTAAACCTATCGGCATCCAATGACCTGGTAGGCAAAAGCCAGTATAGGAGAGAACTTGTAGTAAACCAATCTGCACGTTGTCTTGCTGCTTATGTCTATGCTTCAGCTGGATACGGTGAATCAACAACTGATTTAGTATTCGGTGGACATTGCCTGATAGCTGAGAATGGAAAACTCCTCAGGGAATCGGAAAAGTATCTTCTGCAAGGAGGTTTGATATTTACAGATATAGATTTGGACATTATTTCTCATGACCGTAGAAAAATCAACACTTTTGAAGCGGAGAATCAGAATAGATACAGAGATGTGCCTTTTTTGGCGTACCAAAGGCATAACGAAATTGAACGCAGTTACCAAAAACAACCTTTTGTTCCTCAGGAAGATAATGAAGTGCTAAGAAGGTGCGAGGAAATCTTCAATATTCAGACTATTGGGCTATCAAAGAGGATTCAGCATATCGGTTCAAAAAGCATGCTTATTGGTGTGTCAGGAGGATTGGACTCAACGCTTGCTCTACTGGTCTGCGTGAAGACCTGTGAAAAGCTTGGCCTCGATAAAAAAATGATCAAAGCCGTAACCATGCCTGGATTTGGAACAACAGACAGAACTTACCAGAATGCTGTTGAATTGATTGAATCGCTAGGAGTGGACTTCAGCGAGATTTCCATAGAGGAAGCTTGTCGATTACATTTTAGAAACATAGGACATGATGAAAGCATAAGAGATATCACCTATGAAAATACTCAGGCAAGAGAAAGAACACAGATTTTAATGGATTTGGCAAATATGCACGAAGGGATTGTTGTCGGGACTGGTGATTTGTCTGAACTGGCAATGGGTTGGTCTACTTACAATGGTGACCATATGTCAATGTATGGTGTCAACTCAGGAATTCCTAAGACACTAATAAGGTATGTTGTCAAATGGGTATCTGAAAATCAGTTCTCCGGGGATACGAGAAAGGTATTGTTGGATATATTGGATACGCCGGTCAGTCCGGAATTATTACCTCCAGATAGCGAGGGTAAAATTACACAAAAAACCGAAGACTTAATAGGTCCTTATGAGCTACATGATTTCTTTTTATATCATACAGTTAGAAATGGTATGCAGCCATCAAAACTGCATAGCATTGCCCAAATGACATTTAGAGATAAGTATACTAAGGAATATATCTATACTATCTTACGCCGTTTTTACTGGCGGTTTATTACTCAGCAATTCAAGCGTTCATGCCTCCCGGATGGACCAAAGGTTGGGACAGTCTGTCTTTCTCCTAGAGGCGACTGGCGCATGCCAAGTGATGTCTCAGTTGAATTATGGATGGATGAAATGGATAGAATAAAAGAAGAAAATGCATAAGCATTTTCTTCTTTATTTTCAACCTCTCTCTATAGCTGTCAAGCCGGTTCTTACAATCTCCACTATGCCATAGGGTCTTATGAGTTCTATAAAGGCATTGTTTTTATCCTCGTCACCTGTCATTTCTATCGTGATAGATTTGGCACCGATATCAACTGTTTTACCTTTGAAAACATCCGACATCTGGATAATCTCAGAGCGAGTATCTTTTGTGCAACTGATTTTTAGAAACATTAGCTCTCTCAGAATTGATTTTTTTAGGGTCAAGTCTGTAATCTTAATGACATGAATCAATTTGTTAAGCTGCTTTGTAATTTGTTCAAGAATCTCTTCATCTCCTGTAACCGTCACTGTGATTCTAGAGATGTTGGGGTCCATAGTCTCTGCAACAGTAAGTGTATCAATATTGTAACCTCTTCTGCTGAAAAGACCGGCTACTTTGCTAAGTGTACCGGAATAGTTTTCAACTGTGATGGACAATACATGTCTTTCAGATTTCATTACTGCCACCTCCAATGAGCTAAAGTGGGAAAATCAGGGTGTACCTTGCATTCAACAAAGCATGGTTCGTCTTTCGAAAAAACTTCTTTTAAAACAGAATCGATTTCATCGTTATGAGAAATTCTATAGCCTTTTAAGCCGTATGCGTCAGCAAGCTTCATGAAGTCCGGATTAAATCCTATCTCCACGCCATGGTAGCTGTCTTTTGTGTAAGTAAGTAATTGCAGTTCACGTACCATACCTAGCCTGCTGTTGCTGATAACAAATATTTTGATGTTCAGGTTGTGCTCTTTGACCAATGCAAGCTCTCCCATCAGCATTTGGAAACCACCCTCTCCCATAACAGCAACTACTGTACGCTCTTTGCCAGACGCAAATTTTGCACCAATTGCAGCAGATAGGCTATAACCCATGGTGCCTAGACCTCCAGAGGTTAGAAACTGTCTGTTTCTTGAGGCTGTAAAATAATGGGCTGCCCATATCTGGTTCTGACCAACATCAGCAGTCATTATGGTTGATTCATCTGCTTCATCTGAAATTGCCTTGATTAACCTAAAAGGATTGACACCTTCCAGTTCCCATTTCTTATTTATGTTTTCTTCGATATAAGATTTTCTAGAATATTTGATATTATCAATCCATTTATCATTATCTAAATGGTAATCATGATCAGTGAGTTGTTTGAGAATATTCTTAGCATCACCTACAATAGGCGTGTTGGTCTTGATATTTTTACCTATTTCCGCTGGGTCTATGTCAATATGGATAATATGTTGGGTGCTTTTAGCCGCTAGCACTGAGGTTGATCTGTCAGTGAAACGAGCTCCTATGACAATAATCAAATCTGCTTTATTCATGGCGTTGTTGACAAATGGATATCCGTGCGCACCTAGTAACCCGGCAAAATAAGGAGAATCATTTGGGTAACTGTCTACACCCATAAGTGTGCAGACAACAGGAATCTTTGTCTTTTCGACAAATTCTATTAACTCATCTTTACAGTCTGATGAGCTGATACCGCCACCTACACAGATCAATGGCTGTAAAGATGAGTTAATAGAATTTGTCGAAAAGAAAAAGATTCCTGTTGTCTGCACACTTATGGGTGTAGACAGTTACCCAAATGAT
>JAHRFV010000192.1 GCA_019084435.1 Dethiosulfatibacter sp. | reverse complement strand
TGTTCATGATAGTTATAGTATACACTATAGCGGGGGTAAGATGGTTTCAATTGGCCATCTTTTTCCTTTTTTTTGTAAAAAAACAGGACCCTCCGTTAAGAGAATCCTGCTTTGTCTAGGGGGCTATTTCCCGACAGCCCCTTGATTTTTCTAACCGATTGCAAAGGTAAGTTCTCCTTCTGCTACAACTAGATCATTGACATATGCTATAGCATGTCCAATGCCCAGACTGCCTTTTAGTTTAATAATGGTTGTCTCCAACCTTAAAGTATCACCTGGCAGAACTTTTTTTCGAAAACGCATTTTTTTAATGCCGCCAAAATAGGCTGTTTTCCCCTTATTTGCTTCAAGTGACAATAATGCAAATGCACCAGTCTGAGCCATCGCTTCAACGATTATCACTCCGGGCATTACATGATTGCCGGGAAAGTGTCCTAAAAAGAAAGGCTCATTGGCACTGACGTCTTTAATCGCAACTGCTTTAACACCGGGATCAAATGAAACAATCCTATCAATAAATAGAAATGGATATCTATGGGGGATTACTTTTTCTATTTCATTACTGTTAAACATATGATTTACCTCAAGCTTTCTTAAACAACAAGGTAGTGTTATGTCCACCAAATCCAAGAGAATTTGATAAGACATAATTTATTTCTGCATTACGACCTTCATTTGGTATAATATCCAAATCACAATCAGGATCATCTACCATATGATTGATTGTAGCAGGTAAGAATCCTTCCTCCAATGCCTTCGATGAAACGATAGCCTCTATTGCTCCCGCTCCTCCAATCAGATGTCCAGTCATGGACTTGGTTGAACTCACAGGAATCTTGTAGGCATAGTCACCAAATACATTTTTAATTGCTAGGGTTTCAAACTTATCATTATACGGTGTAGAGGTACCATGTGCATTGATATAACCGATCTCTTCTCTATCAATTCCTGCATCTTCTATGGCACTCAAAATGGCCGCAGCCGCTCCATAACCATTAGGTTCTGGCGTGGTCATGTGATAAGCATCACAAGTTGCACCATATCCTACAATCTCAGAGTAGATGTGAGCACCTCTTGCTTTCGCATGTTCATACTCTTCCAAAATAAGCATACCAGATCCCTCTCCCATTACAAATCCGCCTCTTTCTTTATCAAAAGGTATAGATGCGCGGTTTTTGTCTTTTGAAGTGCACAAAGCACTCATGGCTGAGAAACCCGCTATAGTTGCTGGTGTTATCGAAGCTTCAGAGCCTCCGGCTATCATAATATCACACAAACCAGTCTGTATTTTCCTGAATGATTCACCAATAGCATTGGCACCAGAAGCACATGCAGTAACGACCGACATATTAATACCTTGTACACCAAATCGAATTGCAACCAGACCTGAAGCCATATTTGAAATGATCATGGGGATGAAAAAAGGAGAAACCTTGCTGGGACCTTTAGTATGAAGCTTTGTCAACTCAGTCTCAATTGTGTTGATACCACCGACACCACTACCGATTATGACTCCGACACGTTTGATGTTTTCATCCTTCAAATCAAGGCCTGAATCATCCATCGCCATTTGAGAGGCGGCGACTGCAAACTGACAGAAGCGGTCCATTCTTTTTGCCTCTTTCTTTTCCATATAGTCATTAGGATTAAAATCCTTGATTTCAGCAGCCAAATTCACCGAAAACTCTGTAGTGTCAAATGCAGTAATTTCATCTATTCCACATTGGCCTGTTTTTATTCCGTTCCAGAAATTATCCAATCCGCAACCGATGGGAGATACGACACCCATTCCTGTTATTACAACTCTTTTATACATAGTGCCTCCTAAATATACAATCCGCCATCAACAGAGATTATTTGTCCAGTGATATAAGATGCTTGATCTGAAGCTAAAAAAGCTACCAATTCAGCCACATCTTCCGGAGTACCTAATCGTCTGAGAGGGATGTTTTTTATCACTTCATTTTTTGCCTCTTCTGACATTGCATCGGTCATGTGTGTGTCTATAAAACCCGGTGCGATTGCATTGCATGTTATATTCTTTCTAGCTAACTCTTTAGCGGTAGATTTTGTCAGACCGATTACGCCTGCTTTTGAAGCGGAATAGTTGATCTGACCGATATTACCCATCAGACCGACAACTGATGAAATGTTTATTATTCTGCCGAATTTTTGTTTTATCATTTTTTTGCAGACATGTCGTGTACAGTTGAATGTACCGTTCAAATTAATGCTTATTACAGCATTAAAATCATCTTCGCTCATCATTGATAGTAGTCTGTCTCTTGTGATACCTGCATTATTGACCAGCAAATCTATGCGTCCGAAATCATCCAGAGCTTTGTTTATTAGTTCGGCTGCTTGATTATAATCTGAAATATCAGCTTTTACAAGTATGGTTTTCGGTTCTTTATTGCCAAATGTAGCAACAACATCATTTAGAGAGTCTATGTTGTTGTTATAATTAAGCACCAGATTATAACCCAAGTTGTTTAATTTTATCGCTATTGCAGTCCCTATGCCGCCAGAGGCGCCGGTAACAATAGCTGTTTTTTTATCAGTCATGCCCCACCTCCAATTTATTGAGTGACTTCTCTAGAGAAGCCTGATCTTCTATATTCATAAATGTCTTTGTTTTATCAATCTTTTTCACAAACCCACATAGCGAGCTGCCTGGACCTATTTCTACAAAGGTATCAACGCCCAAAGTTATCATTTTGATGATACTATCTTCCCATAAAACAGATGAGGAGACTTGATTCTTCAAGTTTTTCCTAAAAACATCAACGGTTTGAGTCGGCTCAGCATTAACATTAGCTATAATAGGGATATTAGTGTCAAATAGCTTAATATGTTCTAACTCATGACCTAGTTGATCGGCTGCCGGTTTTAGCATAGATGTATGAAACGGAGCACTAACCGGTAGAAGAATTGCTTTTTTTGAGCCATATTCTTTAGCGGCTTCAACGGCCTTTATCACTGCTTCAGTTTCTCCGCCAATTACTATCTGACCTGGACAGTTGAAGTTTGCACACTGCAGAACACCATACTGTCCAAAATATGCACATAATTTGACAGCATTTTCTCGGCTTATGCCAATGAGTGCCGCCATCTTGCCTTTACCTTCAGGGACGGCTTCCTGCATGAATTTTCCTCTTTTCTTGACAAGTTTGACTGCATCAGAGAAATCCATCGCACCAGCATAAACCATTGAAGTATATTCACCTAGGCTCAAACCTGCTGTATAGTCAGCCTTTATATCGTACTTCTCCAAAACTCGCAATACTGCTATGCTCATCGTTAATATTGCTGGCTGGGTATTTTCAGTTTTCATAAGTTCGTCTTCAGGTCCATAGAAGCATAAATCACTGATTTTAAAGCCCAAAGCATCATCTGCTTCATCAAAGATTTTTTTGGCTTCGGGGAAATAATCATTCAACTCTTTTCCCATGCCTACATATTGAGCCCCTTGTCCTGGAAATATAAAAGCAATTTTACCCATCTTTATTCCTCAAATCTAAAATTTTTGATTAACTTCACAGTGTTTTCCATAAGGTCAGCAATAATGTCTTCACAGGATTCCTCTTTATTAACCATTCCAGCTATCTGACCTGCCATTACGGAGCCGGTTTTCACATCACCGTCAATTGCTGCTTTTCTTAGAGCACCTTCTCCCTCTTTTTCCATCTCCAGTAACGGAACATTGTTTTTTTCCATTCTTTTGAACTTAGTGGTCAGTCGGTTTTTGATGCTTCTGACAGGATGTCCGGTAGATCTTCCACTCACAACAGCATCAGTATCTTTTGCATCTAATATCATCTGTTTGTAATTCTGGTGGACGTTGCATTCAAACGCAGTGAGAAAACGAGTTCCGACTTGGATTCCCGAAGCCCCGAGCATTAAAGCTGCTGCAAATCCTCTGGCATCAGCTATGCCACCGGCAGCGATAATAGGTAGCTTGACTGCATCGCTAACCTGAGGGACAAGTGTCATAGTGGTTAAATCACCAATATGGCCACCAGCCTCTGTGCCTTCACAAATAAGACCGTCAGCGCCGGTTCTTTCCAATCTGATTGCCATCGTCACCGTTGGTACAACAGGGAATACCTTGATTCCTTTACTTTTCCACATATCCATATATTTTCCAGGGCTTCCGGCACCAGTTACAATAACAGGTACTTCTAAAAATGCTGCAGCATCAGCAACAGCATCTTTATAGGGACTCATAAGCATGATGTTGACACCAAATGGCTTATCAGTCAGTTTTCGAATTTTGTATACTTGTTCTTCAAGCCATTCCGGGGGTGCATTGCCAGCAGCTATTATTCCTAAACCACCGGCATTGGAGACAGCTCCAGCTAGTTCAGCATCAGAGATCCAAGCCATACCACCTTGAAAAATAGGATATTTAATATTTAGCATTTCACATAAACTTGAATATCCCATGATTATACCTACTTCAGCTTTGAGTCTATAAAATCAACAATGTCTTTAACAGTTTTAAATTTTGGATAGTCTTCCTCAGGTATTTCAATTTCGAAAGCCTCTTCAAGATTTATAACGACTTCTGCTAGATCCAAAGAATCTGCATCTAAATCATCCTTTAAACTATCTGTAAGATTAATCTCGTCCTCTAAACCTAATTCTTCAATCAATATTTCTTTTACTTTATCAAATGTCATTTTTTATTCCTCCATAATTTTCAGATATTTTTTTCTTTATTTTGACATTCAAAGTATATTACGCTTTGTATTTTAATGTCAATAAAAAACTTTGATTATCAAAGTAAATATCAGGACTAAAACATTGAAAACGTTTAAAATACTATATTGCAGAAGTTATAAAGAATTTATTAAGATTCTTAATATTTAATATACTTGTCATTATCTAAAATAAAGATTAATCTATCAGAAGATATATTGTATAATGAACTGATATGATGGTAGTGTAAAGTAACGTATGAAAAAAAAGGTCAAGGGAAGTGACTAGACAAATCCTGAAAATTCAAGCAGCTGACGTCGCCCTTGACAGCAAACCCT
>JAHRFV010000015.1 GCA_019084435.1 Dethiosulfatibacter sp. | reverse complement strand
TTGTTCTTCACTGAAGTCATCAAAAAACAAGCCAATTATCTTTTGTGCTATCTCAAGATGGCGGGCTGTTTGTACCGCGGGATTTAAGTGAAATCAAGCTTCGAACTGAGTATATAAAAGACGCTGATTTCAATCAGATAGCCCAAAAGATCATTGGCTTGTTTTTTGATGACTTCAGTGAAGAACAACTGAAAGAATCTGTGAACGGTGCTTATGACGAGAAGTTTGATACAAAAGAAATTGTCCCGATAGTGAAGACAGGTGACGTCTTTATTATGGAGCTGTTGCATGGAAAAACAATCGCATTTAAACATATAGCCTTATCCATTCTGCCATATCTGATGAAAAAGGCTGAGGAAAACTGAAACTCAGGTGAGGATATTGTCATACTCACAGCAACATCAGGAGATACTGGAAAGGCGGCTTTGGAGGGATTCAAGGATATTGAAGGCATCAGAATTGTAGTCTTCTATCCCGAAAACGGTGTCAGCCAGGTTCAGAGACTACAGATGGTTACTCAGGAGGGACACAACACCCATGTTGTCGCTATAGACGGCAATTTTGACGATGCCCAATCAGCTGTTAAAATCATTCTCAATGATGAGATTATGAGGGCTGGATTGAAAGCTAGAAATATCAAGTTCTCATCAGCAAATTCCATCAACATAGGCAGATTGATACCCCAAATCACATACTATTTCTCAACCTATGAAAAACTGATAAAAGACGAGGAAATCAATAGAGGAGACCAAATCAACTTTGTTGTGCCTACCGGTAATTTTGGAAACATTCTGGCAGGCTATTTTGCGAAACAAATCGGACTCCCGGTCAATAAGCTGATATGCGCTGCGAACGAGAACAATATACTAAGAGACTTTATCGATACCGGTATCTACGACATCAACAGACCATTCATCAAAACCATATCGCCATCTATGGATATACTCATTTCCAGCAATCTTGAAAGACTTCTATACTATTTAAGTGATTGTGACAACGACTATATCGCAAGTCTTATGAAAGAACTGGCAACTAATAAAAAATATGAAGTCAATGACACCATAAAAGAAAAACTGAAGGAAGAATTCTGGAGCAGCTACTGCACAGAGGAAGAAACCATGGAGACCATCAGGAGAGTATTTCAAACCTATGGCTATGTGATGGATACCCATACTGCAGTCGCCTACAAAACATATGAGGACTACACTCGTGCGACAAAGGATCAGACTAAAACGGTCATCCTATCTACTGCAAGCCCGTTCAAGTTCCCGGGGAGTGTCTACAGTGCCATTTATGGTCCTTCAGATAAAGATGAACTCACTTTGATGGCTGAGCTTTCTGAGAGAACAGGATTAATGATTCCTGATGTGGTCAATGGATTGGGAGATAAAGAAATACTACATCAAAGGACATGCAAGCCTGAAACAATGGCTGACGAGATTATGGCTATCATAAGCGAGGACCAAGATGATCGAGCTTAGAATACCAGCCACCACTGCAAATCTGGGACCCGGCTTTGATTCCCTTGGCGCTGCGGTTTCCCTGTATGCTTATGTATCCTTCACAGACTGCGAAAAACCTTTAGAAATAAATGGTTGCACTCAGGAATATTGCAATAGTGATAATCTGATTTACACATCCTATCTCAAGGTATTTGAGATGTATGGCAAACCACCAAAAGATGTGAAGATCGATATAAAATCAGATATCCCTACATCCAGAGGACTAGGAAGCTCAGCTGCCTGCGTGGTGGCTGGAGTTGCAGGAGCACTTCATGCTCTGGGAATTGAGCTAGATAAAAAACTGCTGCTAGATATATCCACACAAATAGAGGGCCATCCGGATAATGTCTCACCAGCGATAAATGGCGGACTGACAGCATCCATGATGCATGGAGATCAGGTGTTTACGAGACAGTTTAGTTTCAACGAAGCAATAGACTTCTATGCTTTTATACCAGATTTTAATTTATCTACATCGGATGCAAGGGGTATATTGCCTAAACAAATAGATTTCAAGGATGCAGTATCTAATATTTCGAGAATTCCTTTATTGCTTAAAGGTTTGGAAGAGAATGACAAGGAGCTGATTCGAGCATCCATGCAGGATTTACTGCACCAACCCTATCGAAAAAGCCTGATACCTGGATATGAGAGCATAGAAGAAGTCTGCCTAGAAAATGACTGTCACGCTGTATACCTTAGCGGTGCTGGTCCCACCATCATGTGCTTATCGGACCAAAAGGGGATAGAACCCAGATTATCTCAGGTATTAAACAAACTGAATCACCAATGGGTCATCCGTAAACTTACAATAGACAATGATGGATTAAAAATATTAAGGAGTTGATTTTATGAGCAATAAAAAATATCTGATCGTAAACAAAAAAATCCTACCGGAGGTATACGATAGAGTCATTGAGGCCAGAACGCTGATCAATGATAACATGGTAAAAGGCATCAGCGAGGCTGTCAAGCAGGTCGGTATCAGCAGAAGCACCTACTATAAATACAAGGATTATGTTTTTGCCCCTTCAGAGGACACTATCGGCAGGATGGCAATCATTGCTATGACACTATCCCATAAGAGAGGTGTGTTGTCAGCCGCAATTAACTTTGTATCAGATTACAACGCCAATATTTTGACCATCAATCAAAACATTCCCATCAACAGCCAAGCGAATGTCACCTTGTCGCTAGACATTTCAGGCATGGAAGCGTCTGTGGATGAGATGATCGAGGTATTGCGTAAAATAGACGGTGTATTGAGCGCCAAACTGTTGTCAGTCGAATAAAGATAATTAAAAAAATAGAGCATATCAGATGATATGCTCTTGATTTTTTGGTCTCCACTATCAAACCAGATTACTCAGGATAAATCAGATTCTCACTTGTCATTTTTTCCAACGTTTCATTGACAAATATCGATGCTTCCAACTTAGCTACCTTCAGATTCATATCCAGATAATTGCCGCATGATACAGGATCAGCTCCGGGTATCTCATCATCATATACAGCTATAAATGAAAACATTTCATGTATGATTGGCACTATCTCAATAGATGAATGATCACCCTTCAAAATAAGATAAAATCCTGTCCTGCAGCCCATAGGTCCGAAATAAATGGTTTCGGAATTGTATGAATCGTGGTTGCGAAGATATGTAGCTCCCAGATGCTCGATAGCATGCATCTCACCTGTGTTCATTACAGGCTCTCGGTTGGGTCGTTTCATCCTGATATCATAGGTGGTGATGATATGGTCACCTACAACATCCTTTCTCGAAACATAGACTCCTCTATTCAGTTTTTCGTGGTCCACTTGAAAACTCTCTATTTTTTCCATAACACACCTCTATATCATGTAGCTTCACCTTTATTCTACTATTATTCATACTTGTTGTCCAATGAATGCACTACATCTCAATGATGAAGATTCATCTTTTATGTAAGTGTACAATACATATGTGACAAAAAAGAATAAAAAATGAAAGGGACTCTGTTATAATGTTAATCACGACAAAAACAAACATAACGGAGGAAACCCCTTTCATGAAGTCTATTGTAACAGAAGAAATGCGTTTTA
>JAHRFV010000235.1 GCA_019084435.1 Dethiosulfatibacter sp. | reverse complement strand
TGAACATCATAGCCAGTTGACCCAACTCGTCATTAGACTTAACCGCTACTACCTGCTCAAAATCTCCTTTTGACATTTCCTTGGCCTTCATAGTCAGATCCTTAATAGGCCCCGTTATGCTTTTAGCAAGAAAGAATCCCAGCACGATGGTAATCGCTAGTGCTAGCAATGTGGCTCTGGTCAGCATCTTTGTCGTGTTATCCATGGTTTCATAAACCGAGTCAAGCCTATAGGTCAGATAAATAATGCCTTCTATATTGCCATTCTCATTCTTGACCGGATAAGCCATATGTTTGACCCTGCTCTCTGTTCCATCAAAGCTTTCAATTGGTATAGTCTCTGCCAATTCACCTCTCATGGCTTCCAATATAAGAAGATTGTTTATCCTTCTGGTTTCATAAGCGCTAAGGGAAACCACACTACTGACAGTACTCCCAATAATTGGTTTTTCATCAGTGTTTAAAACGATATAAAGATTCTCATCATAGCCAATTTGAACATTTTTATCAACCAGTTCGAATATCTCTTCCTTATTACCTGCCCAGTCATCATCCTGCAATAAAGTTGAGCTTGCTAAAATTGAGAAGACATGGCTCCTCATTGATTGGGTTATAGATTCAAGCTGTATTTTTTCTAATTGATCAGTAATGAAAAATCCAACGATGGACATGGCAAGAAAAACCAATAGAAAATAGATGATGATGAATCGCCACCTTATGCTTCTGAACATTGCTAAATCCTCCTGAAGTAATATCCTACTCCTCGTTTTGTGATGATGTATTTATCGTCAATCGTTTCTATCTTCTCTCGCAACCTTCTAACTGTAACATCAACTGTCCTCAGGTCACCGTACTCATATCCCCAGACAACTTTCAGCAGATGCTCCCTATCGAATACCTTATCTGGATTGAGAATCAGAAATTTGATGAGCTCAAACTCCCTGTGTGTCAAATCTATGATCTCACCATCCCTGAAGACTTCCAGTTTATTGAAATCAATTTTGAGATTTCCATATTGAACAATTTTGGATTTTTTCTCTTCATCTGGATCTTTATACTTTTCTCTTCTGATATTGGCCTTTATGCGTGCAATAACTTCTTTCATACTGAAGGGCTTTGTAATATAATCATCTGCACCGTAATCCAACCCCATTATCTTGTCTGATTCCTCTTCTTTCGCCGTCAGCATGATAACGGGCATAGTCATCTGTGTTCTCAATTCCTTCAGAACATCAAATCCATTTTTCAAAGGAAGCATAATATCAAGCAGCATCAAATCAGGTTTTACTTCTAATGCCTTTTGGATGGCCTCTTCTCCGTCAAAAGCTGTGTATACTTCAAAACCTTCCTTTTCCAGATTGTATTTGAGAATATTGGCAATAGGTCTCTCATCATCTACAACTAATATTTTTTCACTCATATAAATACCTTCTTAACAAAATTTTACTTATTATATCATATCTTGATCAATTTTTGTCATTTCTTCAAATAGCACCTTGACCCTTCGATAAATCCTACTATAGACACGACGATATATTGTATCGTATAGTTTTACAGCTTCTTTCTCAGGTTTGAAAACTTTTTTGACGTGCACCATCTTCTCAACGCCTTCATCTACGTCTCGGTACAGTCCCACCGCAACAAATCCCGCTATAGCAGCCCCGAGTCCCGTTGTCTCATAAGTCTGAACCTTATAGACCTCTCGATTGATCAGATTAGCTGTGATTTGACATATGACGTCACTCTGAGAACCCCCGCCAGAGAGTGCGATTTTCTCCATTTTGACACCCGACTTTTTCTCAAGTTTTTCTATCCCTTCTCTCAAAGCGAATCCTATGCCCTCAATAATAGCCCTGTAAAAATGGACTTTACCATGTACATCGCTGAATCCTATGATAGATCCTCTGGCCTCTGGTCTTAGGAGTTCCTGCCCCCAATATGGTTGTAGAATCAGTCCCTCGCACCCGGCAGGAATCGTCTCAAGCTTCTTTTCCAGTAATCCAATAGCCATGTCACTGTCGCCGTTAGCTTCTGCCAACTCCTCGTGTGCAAACTCCTCCTCAAACCATTTAATCATCCAATATCCTCTGCTGATGGTAATCTCTGGATTATACCAGCCATATTTCACCGATGGAAATGGTGGAAACAAAGGAACAAGTTCGAAATATCGATTCGAGGTGGTTTGGATCGTTGCCTGTGAGCCAAGAGATATACTACCCCTGTCAAGATTATTGCAGCCTACACCTATAGTCTCACAGCCTTTATCCGATCCGGATGAGGTTACCGGTAACCCTTCTCTTAACCCAGTCTCTGAAGATGCCTCCTGTGTAAGATAACCCATAATTTTGCATGGTTCGATCAAATCATAAAGATATCTATCCTCGATTTGGAGTATCTGTCTTTTGATATCATTTTTACCTGTCCATTTGAAACGTTTGTAGTCAAAAGGTAGATGACCAATGGTCGATGCTGTGCTATCCAAAAATTTTCCTATCAGTTTACTGTTAAGATACGCGGAAAGCAAAAGATATTTATGTGTTTTTTCCCAAATGTCAGGCTCGTTTTCTCTTAGCCAGTTTGCTCTGAACTCCCTGTTGAATGTCTCTCCAATCCTCTTGAATTTGACCAAGGTCAAGGCAATATTTGCCCATAGTGCCATCGGTCTTACTTGCTCGGTTTTTCTTGTGTCAGCCCATATAATGCAGTCTCTTAAAGGTTTCCCATCCTTGTCAACCACAACAATTGAGTCTCTTTGACAGGACAGTGTTATCCCTTTAATACTATCAACCAGTTCCTGATTCTCTGATTTAAGCTCTTGAATACCCTGACAAATCATGCGCCACAAAATATCAGGATGAATCTCTTTCCAACCCGATTTAAGAGATTTGTATTCTGTGATCATATACTTCACTTTCAATTTTAGATTGCCCATTGAATCAAAAACCAATATACGTACACTTTGAGTTCCACAATCAATAGACATGAAGTAATCTTTATTATCCAATTCTCTCTCCAACTATAGCTTTATTTGGTATTATTATATCAAATTAATGTAAAACAGTATAACAAAACCGAATGTAAGTTATAGAACTTTTATTATAGAGTTCTACATTATATAATTTTTATTTGATGATCTAACCAATATATGGTATAAACAATATGAATCAAGTAATAATAGAAAGATGATAACGAAAGGTAGGATTGATAATTATGATTACTGTTATAGATGGCATGGGCGGAGGATTGGGTGTCAAAATTGTTTCAGAGCTGAAAAAACGTTATTCTGAAGAAATAAAAATACTGGCGTTAGGAACTAATTCTACTGCAACGGCTGCTATGAAAAAAGCCGGGGCGGATTTGGCTGCCACAGGAGAAAACCCAGTAATGGTCAATTGCAAAAAAGCAACCCTAATTCTGGGTCCAATCGCAATTATAACGCCTGATGGTCTTATGGGAGAAATCACACCAAGGATGGCAGAAGCAATAGCCCTAAGCGACGCAAAAAAAATATTGCTTCCCTCTGACAGGTGCAATATAGATGTTGTATCAACGCCAAAATTATTGAATATGACTGATCTAATCAAAGAACTGGTTGATAGGGTTGGTGAGGAGTTGGTTTAGAACTCCTCATCATCCGGCATTTCATCCTTATCAAGAACATCCGCTACTTCTGATTTATCTGGCAATATGATCCACAGAAGCACATATGCTGCAACTCCTGCTCCCCACGCCCAGGAAACCACAAACCATAAAACCCTCACTAAAGTGGGATCAAGGTCAAAATACTCAGCTACTCCCTGGCATACACCAGCTATTTTCTTTTTATCAGGGGTTTTGTAAAGCTTTTTATTCATTCAATTCACCATCCTAAATTATTTTTTGCTATATATCATTTATACACTACCTGCATTAATTATAAATGAGTCATCTATTAGAAATCAATTAATTATTACATTGGTTGATTTATTTCGAGTTCATCAGCTTGCTATTCAGCCAGCCTTCCTTAGTAAGTTTGAAATGACATTCAACATGAAGCGACTTATACCTCTCAACCATCTTAATCTCCTCTTTGTAACAGCTATGTCCGGCGTGTTCCAAAGATTTAATCGAATTCACATTATCCTTCCAAGCCTGGGCATGTATTTCATTTGCTTTAAGAGTATTAAAACAATACTGATAGACAAGCTTTCTCGCTTCTTTCGTAAATCCTTTTCTCCAGTATTGCTTGCTGATTCTTTCTACCTCTGATGGTATGATCAAGACGCCATCCTCATTCTCTATCGGTTTCCATATCCAATAGATACCAATTATTTTCCCGGTCTCGTTGTTGATTACTGCCCAGGAAATAATATGTGGTATCTCTTTGTATTTTTGGAGATTGCTTCTAGTTTCATTCACATTGGTTGGGACGTCGTTGCCCATCCATTGGTGTATCTCCGGATCCTTCATATGCTTATACCACTCAGGAGCATCAACAGGAACATTGATTTCTCTCAGAAGAACTTTACTCGATACCAGGGTTGGTACATTTTCTAGAACATTCATTCCACACCTCTAATCAATCCTTATATCACATTATATACCCTTAAGCCCCATTAAATATACGGTTAATTTTTTTAATTGACTAAAGAGTACTAAAGTGATATTATGACCTTAGAGTCACATGGAGGTGTGAAATGCCAAAACAAACTTTTTTCAACCTTTCGGAAGACAAAAGAAATAATATTAAAAGTGTTGCATTGGATGAGTTTTCTGAGTATTCATTTTCCAAGAGCAGCATCAACAGAATTGTAGAGAATACCGGCATCGCGAAGGGTAGTTTTTATCAGTATTTCGAGGATAAACTAGATTTGTATCGGTATATATTGCAGTGTATTGCAGAAGAAAAAATCAACTACATCCAAAAATACACTTCAGAGCTTTCCAGCGGTGACTTTTTTGACTATTTAAAGGCCACTTATTCATCAGGCATCGCCTTTGCCATTGACCATCCTGTGTATGCCAAAATAGGTATATTTTTGTTGAAAGAGGATGAGAGAACGCAACAAATGATTTATGGTGATCTGATGACGACAGGTGAAAACTTTGTTAAGAATATGATATTGGAAGGTCAGGAAAAAGGAAGTATCAGGCAGGACATCAGTGCAGATTTTATAGCTTTTATAATCAACAAGCTTAATTTGGCCTCTACTGAATATCTGAAAAGCAAAACATTTGATGATGACTTTTACAAAGATTATGAGGAGTTTTCCAATTCAATTATTGATTTGATAAAAAATGGCATTAAGTCAGTTCTATAACAATATGGTAAAAGGGAGGAAAATATGATAACAGTAAAAAATCTTTATCACTCTTACACTAAAGATGATCGCTATGCAGTTAAGGATGTAACCTTTGAGATAGAAAAAGGAGAGGTGTTTGGCTTTTTAGGACCCAGCGGTGCAGGTAAATCGACGACTCAAGGTATTCTAACCGGTCTTCTTCAGCTACAGCAGGGTGATGTTAATGTCGTTGGATATGATATGAGAAAACCATCAAGGGATATGTTCAACAAGATTGGTGTCTCCTTTGAACAGTCTAATGTCTACAACAAGCTCTCGGCACTTGAGAATCTCGATTTTTATAAAAAACTCTTTGATGTGCCAACTATAGATTCTATGTTTTTGTTGAAAATCGCAGGACTGGAACATGTTGCAAATAAAAAGACCTCCGAATTTTCCAAGGGTATGAAACATCGACTTACTTTTGTCAGAAGTATGCTGAATAATCCTGAGGCGTGGTTTTTGGACGAGCCAACTACAGGACTTGATCCTGCCATAGCAAATCAGATTAAAGATATCATAAAGGAAAAAAATCAAGAAGGAACCACTGTATTTCTATCAACTCATAATATGTATGTGGCCGATGAACTATGCCATCGTGTGGCCTTCATCATCGACGGTGAGATCAAGTTGATTGACTCTCCAAGAAATCTTAAGCTTCAGTATGGTGAGAAGTTGGTTGCAGTAGAATACAAGCTTGGAGATGAACTCAAGAAAGAGTCATTCTCACTGATAGACGAAAAGGATCGATCGAGACTCAACGATATCATCAATCAAGGAAATATTGAACTGATGCATACAAAGGAAGCGACTCTTGAGGAGATATTCATCAAGGTTACAGGTAGGGGGCTGCAATACAATGAGACTTCTGTATAATTTTTTAAAGGATATGCGCTTATCATCAAAAAGCTTCTACTTTTATCTTGAAATTGGTTTTACAGTGATTATCATAGCTGTTCTCTTATTCGTCGTGCCTGAGAATTTCGAAACCAATTTATCAATATACCTGCACCTTGATGTAGATGATGGCCTGTATACGGAAATAATGGAAACCTTAGGGGATAACAGTACCGACGAGATAACCATAGTCGATACGAGGGAGTCTCTGGAGGAATCCATGGCTGAAAACAGAAGCAGTGTCGGATTATCCATCTATCGAGAAAATAATCAGACAGTATACAATTTTGTTTTACAGGGGTATGAGGAGGAGAAATTCAAGAATATCATAAAAACAACTGTAGAAACTGCATTTGCCAATGAAATGTTTGGTGACACCGACAATATCACTATAACTACACTAAATCAAGGAGTAGAAAAGCTTTCAGACAGAACCAATATGATCCCCATAATACTGACAATGAACGTCTCTTTTATGGGATTGTTTATAATAGCTTCCTATATATTTCTAGATAAGGAAGAAGGCACCATCAAAGCATTGGCTGTTACTCCCAATCGTATGTGGGAATATCTCCTGGGAAAAATGGGTGTGCTTCTAGTATCAGGAATCATATCCGGATTTCTTCTGATGGTCGTAATGGTAGGTACCAAAGCAAACTATCTTCATTTTAGTATTCTGCTCATTTCCACGAGTCTTTTTGGATCTGCTCTTGGATTATTTGTATCCAGTTTTTTTGATACCATGACAAAAGCGATGGGTTGGCTGTTTATGATCATCATCATATTTGCTCTTGCAGCCACCTCTTACTTCACACCCTCATTTTCACCTATGATTATCAAATTTCTTCCATCATATCCTATAATGTTTGCTTTCAGGGAAGTCTTATTGAATAATCCTGATATCACTTATATCTATATGACCGCTATTGGATTTGGAATTGCTACTATCTTATTGTTTGTAGCGGCAAATTACAGATTCAAAAAAACACTTACCATTTAGGAGGTGACAAAATGCTAAGAAGAATTATATCCGTAATGGCCAGGGATTTTAAAAGTGGTATACGGGACTTTATGGTAGTCTATATACTTATAGCCCCCTTCTTGCTGGCTTTCATACTTAGAGCGTTAATACCGAGTGTCAGCTCGACCACAATCAATATAGCAGTCCTCGATACCATGGACCATGAAATGATGTCCTATCTTGAAAGCTATAGCTACATTGAAACATTTTCAGACAGAGATCAGATCATCAATCGCATCGAGCAAACGGACGATATATACGGACTCATCAAATCAGATACCGGATATGAGATTATTAATCAGGGTAACGAATCCGGTGAAGGCATAGAATTGATTAAGTACATTGTTAATGCCAGAGAAAACGAATCAACTGAGTTACCGGTTATCGTAAAAGTATCAGATATAGGGTGGCAGCTTTCACCTCTAAAGCAATATGGTGCAAATTTTCTAATCGTTTTTGGTTCTGTATTTGGCAGTATGATCATATTGCTCTCAATAGTAGAAGAGAAAATGAGCAACACGCTTTCAGCCATCAACGTAGCGCCTATAGCAAAATTTGAGTTTGTTATTGGTAAAGGACTTTTGGGATTCATCATCCCTGTCATAGGAACTATAGGAACATTGATTATTTTAGGATTCACCCAGGTCAATTATGGCATGACCATCTTGACAGTCTTATGCATTTCATTGATCAGTGTTGTGATAGGCTTCAGTATTGGCGTCGTAAGCACAGAACCAATCGGTGCCGTAGCAGGAATGAAAATGATTTTTTTACCCATTATGGCTTCAGTTTTCGGCGGCATATTTTTAGCTGACAAATGGCAGTTTTTACTTTATTGGTCACCATTCTATTGGGCTTTTAAATCGATAGATTCCATTATTCTTCAAACAGCCAACTGGAGTAGTATCTTAATGAACTCAGCTCTTATTATCATTCTGACATCCTTTGTATTCTTTCTACTGAAAAATCGCATCAAACATGGATTAAACTAAATTGAAAGGAGGATTAATGATGGACGGATATGCTTTATTAGGATTGTTGGCTATTTTATATGCAATTGCGGTGGTTTATATTGCCGCAAAAAAACCGCCTAAACTCTGGGATATGGCAAAAATCAGAATGTTCAGGAAGGTACTTGGCGAACAAGGAACTGTAATATTTTTCTACATCTTCGCTCTGGTATTTGTAGCTCTGGGTATTTGGCTAATCACAATGTAAAAAAGTATCTTAGTAACAATAAAGTCCGCTGGATTCCAGCGGACTTCTTTTTTTCATATTATCTGTATTGTATTCCTATGTATGATTGGGGATTGACAGTCGATCCGTATTTTCTGACCTCGAAATGTACATGAGGTCCTGTACTCCAACCTGTGTTGCCGACAGCTGCTATTGTTTTGCCTTGATACACTTTTTCCCCCACTGACACATACAATTGTGAGCAATGGGCATATCTGGTGGTAAATCCACCGCCGTGGTCTATCTCAACCATATAGCCATAATCACCGAACCATCCGGAATAGATAACAACGCCACCATCTGCTGCTTTTATAGGGGCACCAACTCTGGCACCGATATCCAAGCCTTGATGAAAACCACCCCATCTTGCTCCGTATCTGGAAGTGACTGTTCCCGCTGGTAGTGGATTGATAAATGATCCTGTACCTTTTTTGGGTGGTGGTTCCTGTATCCCATTGTATACCACTTTTGTCACAGGCTCTTCTGTCACGGTCTCTGTCAGAACTTCTACTGAAACCTCTATTCCATTTTCCTTGATTATATAGGCTTCAACTTGCTTGACACCATTTGCACCTGAGCTCTTAAGTGAATACTCATCATTGTACATCCAAGAAACCAACTCGTATTCAGTTTCATAAGGGATTGGTACTGGAAAGACTGCTATCTCAATTGTCTGAACAGCGAGGAAAGGCTTTGGCACTATCAGTGACAACTCATCTCCAGGGTATATCAAGCTTAGATTTGACCCGCTATTGGCTGCTCTTAGCTCTTCTACTGTTATGCCATATTTGCTGGCTATAGTCCACACATTCTCGCCTGATTCAACGATATGTGTTTTTTCTTCAGTGGTTCCTTTTTGCAGGTACATCAATAGTTGCTCGTATTCATCAATCTGGTATTTTGAAACCTCTTCCTGAACAATCTCAACCTCTTCGGCAAAGCTCAGATCCAAAATACTACCATTTTCTAGCAATTCTGCATAGGGTGCTTTGATATCTTCCAGTATTCTTTCCGCTTCTTCTAATGTCTGAAGTCGTCCAATTATTTCGCCGTCTACTTTAATAGAGTAAGCTAGTATATTGTATTCAATCTGTGATCTAATTCTGGTCATAATCTCTAAATGACTATCAAGATCTTCTTCTTCAGTATGGGAGGCAACGTATTCGATATTGTTTGATATTGCTATCTCGGAGTGGCTTGATCGCTGTATGGATGCTTTCACTTCCTCAAGAATATCCTCTATCGCCTGTTTGTCTCTCACATCTCCGACATGATTTCCGTCGAAATACACTTCAAATGATCGAGTCGCTAATTCCTGCTCCTCAATCAATATGGCTTGCACATTTATAAAATTCAATACATGCGAATAAGTTAGCACTGTCAAAGTTAGGACTAAAAGAATGGTTAAACTAGTCGAATAGTGACTGGAAATAAACTTTTTGATGTGACCTTTGGATACTATCTTCTGTATGAGCTGATTCTTCTTAATGTTATTAATCATTAATCTGGCTTTATCCATAGATGTTTCTCCAATCTTGTAATTTACTTTCTTAGTATAGCACAATATGGAAGATACAGAAAGTTAAAATTTTATTTTGTGTCAACTTTAACATTCTGTTCGATTTTTTTATGATATAATATTAAAAAATAACCTGAGGTGACACCTGATGACGTTTAAACTACAACAGGAAAAGATAGATTTCGGAAATACAGCAATAGAGAACATTTTTATCAATGATTTCATGCCAGTGGCAAAAGGCGACTTCGTAAAAGTGTATCTATTGGGTTTTAAGTACGCAATGGATGGCGAAAGTAATTTTTCCAATGAAACCATTTCTAAAAACATAGGTATATCAGTGGAAGAAGTAGATGAAGCTTGGAAATATTGGAAAGATCAAGGAATCATAAATATAAACATCAATACTCAAGGTGAACCTGAGGTTGAGTTTGTGAATCTCAAGCAATTCTATGTGGAAAACATCTATCGTTACTTACCAAAGGATACAACATTAAATAATGAACGGCAAGAACAAAAAACGGATTTTGATATGCTGATCGAAGCCAACAAATCACAATCAATTAAAGATATGTTCAGAGAGGTGGAATTAACACTAGGTAGGCTTATCACACCCAACGAAAAAAGGAACATTCTTGATTGGATAGCTAACTACTCAGCGACTCCTGAAATTATAATAGAGACCTTTAAATACTCTGTAGAGAAAAAAAATATCAAAAGTATGAAGTATGTGGAGACTCTATTAGCGGCTTGGTTTGACAATAACATCCATGATAAGGAAGAACTGACCAAGTACCTTGATGACAAAAAGAAAAACTTCAAATACTATAATACTGTTAAAAAGCACTTGGGCTTTGATGGCAGACAACTGACCTTAAGTGAGAAGAGGATTATAGATGTATGGGTTGATCAATGGGGCTTTTCGATGGAGATGATCATACATGCCCTGTCTTTCTCTTCAAAGACTTCAAATCCAAACCTTAACTATTTCAATACAATTCTAGAAAATTGGCATAAAAGTGGTTGCAAAAAAATCGATGATTTGGGCAAACAGCAAAAAACTCAACCAAAATATAGTAAAAATATCGTAAAAACAACTCATAATTTTGAACAGCAGTACAATAAGTTATCGGAAGAAGAACTTGAGGACATGGCAAGAAAAAACTATTTTGACTTAATCAAAGATGAAGAGGATATCTGATGAGACAGGAAATTGTAAATGGAATAAAAAAGGATTATAACAAAAAAAGATTACAAGCCACAGAAGACTTGAACGTACGACAAAACGAAATATATGACATGTTGCCTAGAATCAAGCAAATTGACCAGGAAATCGCAAGACTCAGCATCAATATTTCCAGAATCATATTAACAAAACCGGAACAACTGGAAAATCAGATAAAAAATATTAGGGAGACAATAGATATACTAAAGGAAGAAAAGAAATACATCCTTAAAAAAAGAGGGGTTCCCGACATCTATCTTCAAGAAGTTTATCAGTGTAGTCAATGCAATGATACAGGATATACCGCAGAGGGAAATATGTGTTCCTGCTACAAGCAAAGCCTGATCAATGAATTATACAACATCTCCAGCCTGGGAAATTTATTGCAAAAGGAAAACTTTGATACATTCGATCTGAGCAAATTCGATGACATAGCTTATGGTAAAGAGAAACTGACACCCAAGGAAAACATCAAAATTATTTTAAAACACGCATTGGAATTCGTTGACACTTTTCAAAAAAGAGACAGAAATCTGCTTTTTTACGGTGGAACCGGACTCGGCAAGACATTTATGTGCAACTGTATCGCTAAAGATCTGATGGATAAGGGGATAATCGTCTTGTATCAGTCCTCATTTAAAATGTTTGAGACAATTAGTGAGCATAAGTTCAACAGAAGTCTGGAATCCTACGATAACAAAGATAATTTCGGTCTTATTTATGAGTCTGATCTTCTAATAATTGATGATTTGGGTGCAGAATCCATCAATTCCTTTACTATAACTGAGCTATTTAACATAATAAACACCCGTTTGATAACAGACAAGAAAACAATCATATCGACTAATCTATCTTTGGAAAAATTATCCGAGGCTTATTCAGACAGAATTTTTTCTCGACTGATGAGTAATTATGATATATTTAAATTCTACGGCAAAGACATAAGAACCAAGAGGAGTTAAAATGATTTCTATCGACACTTTTAAGCGAGGTCTGAAAAAAGGATTTGATGTCCTTATTTTATTAGGGAAGATAATGCTTCCCATTTATGTGGTGGTAGAGCTTTTAAAGTATTCGGGGCTTTTAGAGACAATATCCAGATTATTTATTCCCTTTATGTCGCTGCTCGGGCTTCCCGGGGAAGCGGCTTTTGCTTTAATCATAGGCGCTGCAGTCAACATTTATGCGGCACTGGGTGTATTGGTCTCTATCGATCTAACTGCCAAACAAGCCACGATAGTTGCTATTGTATTGTCCATTGCGCATAACCTTATCGGAGAGACAGTCGTCATCAAAAGGATTGGAGTCAATCCTTATTTTATTACCGGTTTAAGGATCATAACCGCTTTTTCTGTGGGAATGATCATGAATCTGGTACTATAGGCAGGTAACCCATGACTTTGATTATAACACTAATAGAAGCGTTGAAAAATGGTATTTTAGCTATTCTCGACTTGGCTATCATAATTTTCCCTTTAATGATTGTAATAGAGGTTCTGAAAGACCTTAGAATGATGGAGAAACTGACTAATTTGATGTCACCACTTACTAATTCACTGAAAATTCACAAGGATTCTTCACTTCCTTTAGTCATCGGCGTTATTTTAGGTCTTTTTTTAGGAGCAGGGGTATTGGTTAAATCTGTGGACGAAGGCAATCTTGACAAGCGGAGTCTCGTGATTGTTTCAATTTTTTTAGGCCTTTGCCATGCCGTATTTGAAGATACAGTTGTTTTTGTTCCAATCGGTGCCAACCTATTAATCGTTTTATTGGTGCGAATCATTTCCGCTTTTTTTGTAGCGATAGTCGCATCAAAATTCATCAAAGAAATGAACTAAAAAAAGCAGGAAATCCTGCTTTTTTATCTTCTGTCTTAACCATTTAGCAACAACTCATTGATTGGTCTACCAGGGGGTACTATTGGATAGACAGAATCATCCTTATCTATAATACATTCGAAAAACACTGCTTCGTTCAAATCCTTAGTTTCTTCCAGTGCATTCTCCAATTCATCTATAGAATTGCACCTGAAATATTTAATTCCGTAAGCTTCAATAAACATCTTCATGTTGACATCATCAAAGGTTTCCGTCTCGGAATACCTTGCTCTGCTGAACATTCTTTGCCACTGTCTCACCATACCCAGAGAATGGTTATTCAGCTGCAAAATCTTTATAGGTAGTCCGTATCTTTTTACGGTAATCAACTCATTATTGTTCATCCTGAAGCTGCCATCTCCTGTAATCAGAACGACATTTTTTTCCGGATTACCAACCTGTGCACCTATTGCGGCACCCAAGCCATATCCCATAGTCCCAAGTCCACCCGATGTACAAAACTCTATTGATTTCTTGAATTTCCAGTATTGACCAGTCCACATCTGATGTTGTCCTACATCTGTTGCAACAATAGTATTTTCCGGGAAATAAGAATTGGCTTTTTCCAGAATGTTCTTAGGTGTAAATGTTGATCTATCCGGCTCCGGTTCCCTGTAGGCATTGATTTCTTCAATCCAATCCGGTCTTGTAGCCGGTTTTACGTCTATCAGCATGTTGGACAATATATGTTCCATATCACCTATCAGTGGTAAGCAATCATAGGTGTTTTTATCAATTTCAGTTTGATCGATATCAATATGTATAATCTTAGCCCCGCTTGCAAACTCATCCGGTTTGCCGATAACCCTGTCACTGAATCTAGCGCCAATGGCTATGAGCAGATCACAATTGGATACTGCCATATTTGTATAAACCTGACCATGCATCCCCACCAGACCTAGAGATAACTCATGATCTCTTGGCAATGTTCCAAATCCCATAAACGAATTCGCAGTTGGTATTTGAGCTTTCTCTGCCAATTCAATCAACAAAGAGTCATTCTTAGATATTCTGACACCCCCACCGGCGTAGATAACCGGCTTTTTGGAATTATTAATCAATTCCGCTGCTTGTTTTATTAATGATAACTCAGCGTATTCCAACCTGTCCCTATACACAGGACTATTGGATGGCTCGAAATCATGCTCGGCTAGAAAAACGTCTTTCGGTACATCTATCAGTACCGGTCCTGGTCTGCCGGACATAGCTACCTCGATGGCTTCTCTTACAACATTGGCCAGTTTTTTTACGTCTCTAACCAGATAGTTGTGCTTTGTTATAGACAAAGTAATACCAGTAATATCAACTTCTTGGAAAGAATCTTTTCCAATTAGCATATTGGGTACCTGGCCCGTTATAACAACAAGGGGAACAGAATCCATGTAAGCTGTCGCAATACCTGTAATTGTGTTTGTGGCACCGGGACCAGATGTTGCAATAGCTACACCGACCCTACCGGTTGTTCTCGCATAGGCATCTGCTGCGTGGATCATATGCTGCTCGTGAGCCGTCCTAATATGAGTAAAATTATCAAGCTCATCATAAAGTGCGTCGTAAAATGGAATAACCGCTCCACCAGGATATCCAAAAAGAGTATCGACTTTTTTTGGATATCCTGGTGGAGCGGTTATTCCATTTTACGACGCACTTTATGATGAGCTTGATAATTTTACTCATATTAGGACGGCTCACGAGCAGCATATGATCCACGCAGCAGATGC
>JAHRFV010000153.1 GCA_019084435.1 Dethiosulfatibacter sp. | reverse complement strand
TATGCCTTTAGTAATTGCAATATACTAGAGAGTGTTCATCTACCAAAGGTAACAAGTTTTGGTACTTCTACCTTTAACGGTACTAATAATATAGATTCATTGATTTTAGGCGAAGTTCCACCAACAGTTGGTGGCTGGGGAACTCTTCAACAATCACCCACAAGGGCAGTGTATGTACCAGCTGTAGCAAAGGCAACCTATGACTCAGCCACACCTCCATCTGATGATAACAAATGGGAAGGATGGCTTATAGAAACCTTTGAACTATATGGAGTAGTATCTATAAATCATGACGGAACTCCCCAGTATGGAGAGACACTGACTGCGAATACAAGTGGTATAACAAACAATTCAGGTGACCTAAATTATCAGTGGAAACGTGGAAGTATGAATATTGGATCTAACTCAGCTAGCTATACAATAGTAGAGGCTGATATAGGAGAGAGTCTAACAGTAGAAGTAACGTCTTCAGTGAAAAGTGGCACTCTTGTAAGTAGTC
Source organism: Dethiosulfatibacter sp. (assembly GCA_019084435.1). The sequence continues at coordinate 66,540 of JAHRFV010000153.1, read as the reverse complement.
AAGTTACTCCTGATAAGGCAGACTACACAGGATTAATAGTTGATCCAGCAGAGGAAAGTAAAACCCACAACAGTATCACGCTAACATATATTAATGGATATGAGTATAGAGAATCTAGTGGAATATGGCAGGATAGCAATATATTCGCAGGACTAAATGAAGCAACACAGTATACCTTTTACCAAAGAGTAAAGGAAACGGCTACCCATAATCAGTCAAATGAAAGTAATTCTCTAGATATAACAACTGATATGGCACCAGTAATTCCTAATACAAAGAGTATGACAAGTTATAGCCCTGTAACCTTAACTCAAACAGGAGATATAGCTAATAACAATGTACAGTACCAAACAGCAAATGAGGTAGTATCAGCATTGCCAACAGATATAACAGTGACTTTAGAAGATGGTAGCACAGCAAGTGTACCAGTAAGCTGGACAGATACAGATAATTACGACGCAATAACAGCAGGCAACTATACCTTTACAGCAACATGGGGTACACTTCCAAGTGGAGTAGATAATGATGATGATATATCTGCACCAACCTGTGCTATAAAAGTAGTAAAAGGTAGCACGGGCAGTGGAAGTAGTAGCAATAATAGCGGAAGTAGCGGTAACAATGGCCGAACCAGCTCTGACACCCCTACACCAGCTTATCAAGTAGATGTTTCAAGCATAGAGACACCGAGCAAGAAGTTGTCCGTAAATGTCGATCCAAATACAGGTAACGCAGAGGTAGATCTAGGAAGTATAGCGAGCAACATATTTGGCAAGGAAGGGATAAACGTAGTTACTATGCCTTCTATACCTAACGTGACTGACTACACATTGAGATTTCCAACTGTTAACGAATCTACTCCTCAAGGGCAAAGCGCACTAACTTTCTCTACTGAACTAGGAAGTATTACTATGACTGACAATATGTTTTCAAACATTCCAGGTATAGAGGGAAAGAAGCCTAGTATTACCATAGGACAGGGAAATAAAGCTAATCTCTCTGAGGAAGAAAGAGAAGCAATTGGTGACAGGCCTTTAGTGCAGCTTACATTGAGCCTAGACGGGAAACAAGCAAGGTGGAATAACCCTGAGGCTCCAGTAACGGTATCCATACCATATAAACCTACAGATGCTGAGTTACTTGATCCTGAACACATTGTCATATGGTATATCGACGGCCAAGGGAAGGTTATTTCCGTGCCTAGTGGAAGATATAATTCTACTACGGGTACTGTGACTTTTGATACGACTCATTTCAGTTACTATGCAGTAGCTTATGCAAAAAAAACCTTCAGTGACTTGAACGGTGTGGAGTGGGCAAGAAAACCGATAGAGGTCATGGCTTCTAAAGGCATCATTAACGGAACATCTACCACAACCTTCTCTCCTTCAGAAAATATTACCAGAGCAGACTATCTGGTGCTATTGATCAATACACTAGGTCTTACAGCAGATTTTGACAGTAACTTTGATGATGTTACCCCGAGGGATTACTATTATGAAGCTTTGGGCATTGCTAAAGAACTCGGTATTTCAGCAGGCATCGGAAATAACCATTTTAATCCTAAGGGAAATATCTCTAGACAAGATATGATAGTGATGACAGCAAGGGCTCTAGAGAAGTTCCAAGACTTAAAAATCATAAAGGATACCACAGTGCTCGATAGATTCATTGATAAAGAAGAGATATCAAGTTATGCTATAGAAAGTCTAGCAACCATGGTTAAAGAAGGCTTAATTTCTGGTTCTGGGAATAAGCTAAAACCAATTGATTACTCCACACGTGCTGAGGCGGCTGTATTTTTATATAGAATATACAATAAATGAAATTTAAACGTATTTTAGTTGTTACAAAGTAATTGACAAATATTATTCTAACGTAGAATAAAATATTTTCGGCACCCCCCTATCTATTTTCGGCTTATAGATAGGGGGATTTTTTTTTATATTTTTTTGGTACACCCCCTATAATTTTTCGGCTTAATAGTGAGGGGAAAAATAATCTTGAAAAAATTTCGCCCACCCCTCGTGTTTTTTCGGCTAATAAGTGAGGGGCAAAAAGGAGGTAAACAATGGAACATGAAAATGAACTAAAACTAATCAACATGAACGATGTTGAGGTAACAGAAGTGAAATGGTTATGGAAGCCCTATATTCCCATTGGAAAAATCACCATTATTCAAGGTGATCCTGGAGAGGGCAAGACGACTATGATTTTGGCAATCGCATCAGCAATGACGACTGGTGCTATATTGCCTTTAAGTGAGGAGGCGTTAGAATGTAGCAATGTTATTTATCAAACAGCAGAAGATGGCTTAAGTGACACGATTAAACCAAGATTATTAGCAGCAGGTGCAGATTGCACCAAAGTAATTGTTATTGATGAAAGTCATAAGGAGCTGACGCTATCCGATAAGAGGATTGAAGAAGCCATTATTGAGACGAACGCCCAGCTGCTCATCATTGATCCCTTACAGGCTTATTTAGGTTCTGGTGTAGATATGCATAGGGCAAATGAAATCAGACCTATTTTCAAAAATCTTTCAAGTGTTGCAGAGAGGACAGGCTGTGCCATCGTCATTATTGGTCATATGAATAAGGCGGGTGGTACAAAAGGACTTTACCGTGGATTAGGTTCTATTGATATTACAGCTGCTGCTAGAAGTGTTCTCATAGTGGGGCGTGTAAGAGCAGACCCATCTATTCGAGTTATGGCTCAGATCAAATCAAGCTTAGCGCCTGAAGGTAAGAAAGTTGCCTTTAAGCTGGATGAACAAAATGGCTTTGCGTGGATAGGAGAATATAACATTGAGTTAGAAGAATTACTTGGTGGTAGTTCAACGGAAAGTGTTCTAAAACGAGCAGAAAAGCTGATTAAAGAAGTTCTTGATGATGGTGCGAAAGCCAGTGATTATGTTGTAGAAATGGCAGTTATAAAATCAAGCGTGCAAGGGGGCAATGCTTATAACCCTAGCACGCTTGCACCCTTGAAAGGCAGGTGAAGATATGTTAGGCAAATTATTTGGTGTAGAAGAAGTAAGAGCAGAATTACAAGAAGCGAGAGAAGAAATCCAAGTACTTCAACATAAGCTTGAGCTCAAGGAAAAAGCTATTAAGCAACTTGAAGATGCTGTGAGGCTATTGGAAGAGAATATTAAATCACTGCTTTATGAAAATGACCAATTAAAGGCACGTCCAGATCATTTTGGACGAAAATCAAGAGCAGCTGGTGAACATATGAGACTTCTTAAAATGTATCAGTGTAATCAATTATCCTATCAGGAAATTGCAGATAAAATGACGGAATATACCGGTGAGAAATGGTCCAAAAGCACAGTTCACTATTTGCTGACGAAGTCATAGTAGCTTTATCTTCAATATCCCAGAATAAATCCGAAAGCGTCTAGTTTGTTACTGGACAGTAGGAAAAGCCCGAGGATTTATTTACCCTGTTTTAACAGGGGCAAGCTTCCACTTTGTACAGCCAAAGTGTTTAAAAGTGGGCAAGCCCACACCCATTTGCAGGAGGAACATTATGAGACAGCGAAACAAGCAAATCAATATACGCGTAACAGAAAAAGATAGAACAAAAATTATTAAGTTAGCAGCTAAGAGTAGATGTAAATCATTAACGGATTATATCCTAGATAAAGCTTTAAACAAAGAAATAATCCAGTATGATTTGCATGAAATAAATGTAAGGCTATCAAGACTTGGGGGTGAGATAAATCATTTGGTGATGTTATCTCATCAAGGAAAAATTAAATTGGTGAATCTAACAAAATACACCAAAGAACTTGAAGAGTTACAAGAGGCTCTTAAGAACATAAAATAATATAAAAAGAAGATCAAGCAGGAGGGTAAGATGGAAAACTTAATGAAGTTCACAATACAGTTAGCCATGCTTTCCAGCCTGCTTGATGAAAAGATGATTTCAGAAAAAGAATTCATCAAGATCAAAGTTGAGTTGGAAAGAAAATACAAAATAAAACGAGGTTTAAGTGGCACTTAATTATATACTGTGATAAAATTAAAATGATAATTGGGAACATAGATTGATGAACTATCCGGGATTACCGGATAGTTCACTTAAAACATCAGACGGTGTCTGATGAATTGATTAATAAATTACGGAAATGGGGGATAATGTGGAAAACAAAACAGACATTCTTATTTACCAATTGGAAGACGGAAAAACCAAAGTTGATGTAAGACTTGAAAATGAAACCGTATGGATGACACAAAAGGCGATTGCAGAACTTTATCAAACAACGCCTCAAAATATAACACTTCACATAAAAAATATTTATGAAGAAGGTGAATTAGAGGAAAATTCAACTTGTAAGAATTACTTACAAGTTCAAACCGAAGGAAATAGAACGGTCCAGAGAAATTCACGCCACTATAACCTTGAAATGATTATTGCCGTTGGCTATCGTGTACGTTCTAGCAGAGGTACACAATTCAGACGATGGGCGACAGAACGATTAAATGAATACTTAGTCAAAGGCTTTACCATGGATGATGAGCGTCTTAAAGGTATGCGTAACATCGGTGATGACTATTTTGATGAACTTTTAGAGCGTATTCGTGATATTAGAGCTTCAGAAAAAAGATTTTATAAGAAAATCACAGATATTTATGCCTTATCTATAGATTATGATGGAAAATCAGAAGAAGCTAAAAAGTTCTTTGCAACGGTGCAAAACAAGCTTCATTTTGCTATTCATGGTCATACAGCTGCAGAACTTATTGAACAAAGAGCTGATGCTTCAAAAGATAATATGGGACTTACCACTTGGAAAGGTGACAAGGTACGCAAAGGGGATATTACCGTTGCCAAGAATTATTTGACCGAAAAAGAGATAAAATCTCTTAACCGTATTGTAACCATGTATCTCGATTATGCAGAAGATCAGGCAGAAAGACGTAATCCTATGCATATGAAGGATTGGGAAGTAAAGCTTAATGCCTTTCTAAAATTTAATGAGCGTGACATTCTTACTGGTGCAGGTTCTATTTCGCATGAAGTAGCCAAGGAACTTGCTGAAAAAGAATATGAGAAGTTTAATCAAAAACGATTAACTACAGCTGAAAAAGATGATTTTGATGTGTATTTAGAAGAACATGAGTGGACACATAAGAAGTAACCTTGTTATAGGTTCAGTGAAGGAAGTGATGAATTGAAAGAAGTAGAAGTTATAAAACCTAAAAAGAATAAATTTGACCGAGCGTCAGGCAAAGAGCTCTCCAAAATACGAGTAGCCCCTTATTGCAGAGTGAGTACCGATTCGGCTGAACAGATGGCAAGTTATGATTCTCAAATGGATTATTATGAGCAGAAAATCAAAGAAAATCCTAATTGGGAACTAGCAAAGATATATTCTGATGCTGGGATTAGTGGCACCAATATTGATAAACGTCTTGGCTTTCAAGAGATGATTCGGGATGCTATGGCCGGTGAATTTGATTTAGTCATTACCAAGAGCATCTCAAGATTTGGTAGAAATACAAAAGACGTGCTGGAATATACCAGACTATTAAAAAAACATAATGTAGCTGTATTATTTGAAAAAGAGAATATTAATACCTTCTCCATGCAAGGTGAAGTTGCTATGACTGTTTTAACGTCAATAGCCCAACAGGAAAGTGAAAGTATTTCAACCAATGTAAAAATGGGACTAAAGATGAAAATGAAACGTGGAGAACTCGTTGGTTTTCAAGGTTGTTTAGGCTATGATTATGATAAAGAAAGCAAAGAACTTATCATCAATGAAGAAGAAGCTCAGGTCGTTCGGGTTATATTTGATTCTTATAATAAAGGTAAAGGAGCCCGTCTCATTGGAAAGGAATTAAAGGACAAAGGCTATAAAACCAAAAGAGGGAGTACCAATTGGCCTGATAGTACCATAAGGGGCATTTTGAAGAATGAAAAATACATGGGTGATTTACTCCTAGGGAAGACCTTTACCGTTGATCCAATCACAAAGCAGCGCCTTGACAATATGGGTGAAGAAGAAAAGTATTATATCAAAGATCATCATGAACCCATCGTCAGTAAAAAAACCTTTGAAAAAGCCCAAGCCATTAGAAATAAGCGTAATTGCAACATGGAAAAAGGACGTTTAAAACGTTATAGCAGGCAGTATACCTTCAGTAGTAAAATTGAGTGTGGCTTCTGTGAAACAACAGTTGGTAGAAGAGCATGGAACTCAGGCACCAAGAATAAGAAAGTGGTTTGGCACTGTATCAAATCCAGTAAGCATGGTAAGAAACATTGTCCTGATAGCAAGGGTATTCATGAAGTGGTTATTGAAGAAGCTTTTGTTAAAGTTTTTAATGAAATGTGCCAGTATAACAGAGAGATCATAGAAGAGTTTATATCAACTATTGAAAACACTTTAAGTGAAAGCACCAGTAAAAAAGAACTAACAACACTTAATAAAGAACTAAATATAGTGGAAGATAAAATCAAGAAGTTAATTGATCTTCATCTTGATGGCGCTATTGACCGTGAAAATTATGAAAACAAGTTTATAGAACTAAATAAAAACAAAGAACGTTTGATCAAGGAAACCAATGATTTGTCTTTAACAGCCAGTGAAGAAAAAGAAATGAAAACAAGGCTAAAAAGCTTTAGAAAATACTTTGATGCCAACAAGCCCCTAAAGAAGTTTGATGCTGATGTCTTTGAATCTATAGTTGAGAAAATTATTCTAGGTGGCATTGATGATAGAGGTCAAAAAGATCCTCATCAATTAATTTTCGTATTTAAAACTGGACCAAAATCGACGATTACTATGGGTAAAGAATCATATTCCCACTTATCACCCGACACACGTGGAGACCGTCTGTCTGCTGAAAAGAAAATAGATGTAATTGCCCTTGAGATACCGTATTTACGGTGTTTTCAGGGGTTTCTTTATTTTTTGGTGGTGTGTAAAGTGATAGATTCTGGGTGTGTTTTAAGGGGATATGGTTTAGATGCTGAATTAAGCTCACCCATGGAAATGTAGTTTTGCTTTAAGGGTTCAACCGTTTAGCAAAAGAAGTAGTTGTTGATGGTCATATTCTGGGTTGAGTGCATATCAATAGTTTCCAATTGTCCATTGCTATTGTTCGTTTCTACGATTATAATATATAGTATACATTAATAAAAATTAAGAAGGTGGGTTCATGGACTATATTACAACTAAAGAAGCTGCTGAAAAATGGGGTTTAACCGAACGCCGAGTACAAGTTCTATGTAGGCAAGGGAAGATATCTGGCGTAGCCCGTCTTGGTTGGGCATGGGCCATACCTAAAGATGCTGCGAAGCCAGAAGATGGTAGATACAATAGGAGTACTGACAAAAAATAAGTAACGGAAGGTGAAACGATATGGCGATGAAAAAGAGTGAGCTATATAGTAGATTATGGAAAAGTTGTGACCAATTAAGAGGCGGTATGGATGCCTCACAATATAAAGATTATATTCTCGTGTTGCTGTTCATGAGATATGTAACAGATAAATATTATGGGAAAAGAGATGCGCTCATAGAAGTACCAGAAGGCGGAAGCTTCCATGATTTGATAAAGCTTAAAGGTGACAAGGAAATTGGGGATAAAACCAACGTTGTCATCAGAAAAATGGCTGATGCGAATGACTTGGTAGGCGTTATTACAGTTGCGGACTTCAATGATGCTGATAAACTTGGTAAAGGAAAAGAAATGGTTGATCGCCTTACCAACTTGGTGGCAATCTTTGAAGATCCTGAACTGGATTTCGGTGGGAATGGTGCTGATGGAGACGATATTCTTGGAGATGCTTATGAATATCTAATGAAGCATTTTGCCACTGAATCTGGAAAAAGCAAAGGGCAGTTCTATACTCCATCTGAGGTTTCCAGAATTATGGCTAGGGTTATAGGAATAGAGAAGGCTAGAAGCCAATCTCAGACCATATATGATCCAACATGTGGAAGTGGTTCATTACTATTAAAAGCTGCCGATGAAGCCCAGAGAGGCGTTACCATTTACGGTCAAGAAAAAGATGTAGCCACAGTAGCTTTGGCTAAGATGAACATGATTCTTCATGGAAATGAGATAGCTGAAATTCAGCAAGGTGACACCATTTCATCCCCTGAGTTTAAGAATCCTGACGGAACACTCAAGACCTTTGATTTTGCTGTTGCAAATCCTCCTTTTTCAACAAAATCGTGGAGTAGCGGCTTAGATCCAAACAATGATGAATTTGATCGTTTCACAGGATATGGGATACCACCTGCAAAGAATGGTGACTATGCCTTCCTTTTGCATTTTATAAAATCATTAAAGAGCAGGGGTAAAGGTGCGATAATTCTACCCCATGGCGTACTTTTTAGAGGAAACGCAGAAGCGGAAATTAGAAAGAATATTATAAGAAAAGGCTACTTCAAAGGGATCATTGGTCTGCCTGCCAACCTGTTCTATGGTACAGGAATTCCGGCAGCTATTCTGGTAATTGATAAGGAAAATGCTGAAGCGAGAAAAGGTATCTTTATGATTGATGCCAGCAAAGGATTTATTAAGGACGGGAACAAAAATAGACTTCGAGAGCAGGACGTCCATAAGATCGTAGATGTGTTTACTAAACAACTTGAGATACCAAAATTCTCTAGAATGGTATCTGTTGAAGAAATCGAGAGCAATGAATACAATCTCAACATTCCAAGATATATAGATAATCAGGAGGAAGAAGATATCCAGGATATTGCTGCTCACCTTCAAGGGGGAATTCCTGTTGCAGATATAGATGCGCTTCAGAAATATTGGGGTGTTTATCCAACAATGAAAGAGTCTCTATTTAAAATAAATGGAAGAGAAGGCTATTATAATTTAAAGGTTGAAAAGGAAAAAATCAAAGAAGTCATCTTTAATCATCAGGAGTTTATTCTATATTCAGAAGAAGTTAATGCCATTATTAATGGCTGGGCAGAACGTCATAGGGATCGCTTCCTCAAAATTGATTCGAACATTGATCCTAAAGTTTTGATCAATGACATAGCAGAGGATATATTAGAATCCTTCTCATCTAGAACGCTGATTGATAAGTATGATATCTATCAATACTTAATGACTTACTGGCTTGAAGAGATGAAGGACGATGTCTATATGATTGTAGAAAATGGATGGATTCCAGATAAGGATCTTGTACCAGAGAACCTTGTTATAGACAAATACTTCTATGAGGAAAAAGCAGCTATTGAGAGTCTTGAAGCTAATAAAGATGAGATAACTAGACAGAAAGAAGAGTTTGAAGAAGAAAACAGTGGTGAGGAAGGTTATCTTGAAGAAATTAAAAACGACAAAGGGAATATCACTAAAGGGAGTTTGAAAAATCGGATCAAAGATATCAAGGATGATCCAGAGTCTGTAGAAGAGTTAGAAGTTTTGGAGTCCTATTTACTGTTGGTAGAACATGAATCTGATGCAAATAAAAAGGTGAAAGATGCCATGAAGGCGCTCGATAAAAAGGTCAATGAAAAATACAAAGTTCTCACAGAGGATGAAATCAAGACTCTGGTAGTCGATATAAAATGGCTTCTATATATCGTAAGAGAAGTGAATAGTGAGATGGATAGAGTTTCTCATCGTTTGGCATCTAGAATTAATGAACTAGCAGAAAGATATGATGAAACATTGTTTGAAATTGAAGATGAAGTGAAGTCCCATGCTGAAAAAGTTGAAAGACACTTAGAAAGGATGGGGTTTGCATGGTAGATGATAGAAAGGTACCAGAAGGGTACAAGGTGACTGACCTAGGAATCATTCCAAGCGACTGGGAAGTTGCAGAGGTTAAAGAGGCATATGGAATTTACAATAATTTAAGGTTGCCTATAAGCGGCAAAATTAGAGAAACCATGCAGGGTAAATATCCTTATTATGGGCCTACAGGAATTCAGGATTATATCAATGAATATAGAATAGATGGTGAATATTCGTTAATTGGAGAAGATGGAGATCATTTTTTAAAGTGGCGGAATATGCCAATGACATTATTGGTAACGGGTAAGTTTAATGTAAATAATCATGCTCATGTAATTAAAGGCCTAAAAAATCAAACTGAATGGTTTTATTGGTATTTCTATCACCGGGATATTACAGCTCATTTAAGTAGACAAGGCGCGGGTAGATATAAATTAAATAAGAGAACACTTGAAACATTAAAAATGACTATCCCCTCGCTACCAGAACAAAAGGCTATTTCAGAGACTCTGATGGATAGTGACAAATTGATTCTCTCCTGTGAAAAACTGATTGATAAAAAGAAGAAGATCAAACTAGGAGCAATGCAACAACTTTTGACCGGTAAAAAGCGACTTCCTGGGTTTAGTGGTGACTGGGAAATTAAAAAGTTAGGTGAAATGTCCCGAATGCAAAGTGGTGGAACTCCTCGTACTGAGGTTAAGCAGTTTTATAATGGTAAGATTCCTTGGGCTTCTATCAATGACATGACTGCTTCAAGAAAATACTTGAGATATACAGAGAAAAAAATAACACAAGAAGGATTGAATAATAGTTCAGCTGTGTTATTTCCTGAAGATACTATTCTATATGCAATGTATGCTTCAATTGGAGAATGTGTTATTACAAAGAAAGAAGTGTCTTCCAGCCAAGCAATTTTGGGTATTCAATGTTACGATCAAATATTATGTGTCGAGTATTTGTATTATTACTTGAGTTTCATTAAGTATTTCATGCGAACCCAAGGCCAAACAGGTACTCAATCAAATTTGAATAAGAATATGGTTCAGAATATTAATATTACGCTACCTTCAATAGAAGAACAAAAAGCTATAGCCCAAGTCTTATCTGACATGGACTTAGAAATTGAAGCATTGGAAGAAAAACTAGAGAAATATAAAACCATTAAACAAGGGATGATGCAAGAACTCTTGACAGGGAGGATTCGGTTGATATGAGTGGTGTAGGTCAAGTCGAAAGAAAAACTCAAGATAGAATCGTCAAGCTTTTTTCTCATACGCTTGACTATACCTATCTTGGCAACTGGCATGAAAGAGAAAATAATGCGGCTATTGAAGAAGAATATTTAAGAAAGTACTTGGATCGAAAAGGGTATACTCCTAATCTAATTAATCGTGCAGTAGATAAGCTGGTCAAAGCAGCTGGGAATCAGGTGGATAAACTATACTATGCCAACAAGTCAGTATACTCTTTGATTCGATATGGTGCTCAGGTAAAAGAGCATATGGGAGAGAACAATCAAACGGTTTCTTTTATCAATTTTGATGATGTGTATGACAATGACTTCTATATTGCAGAAGAAGTCTCTATCAAAGGCGAACACAAAAAGCGTCCGGATATCGTTATTTACGTTAATGGTATTGCTCTGGGAGTCATTGAACTAAAGCGCAGTACAGTTTCTATTTCTGAAGGCATCAGGCAGAATCTGGATAATCAAACCTCCAATTTCATCAGACCATTTTTTCATACTATGCAACTGATCATGGCTGGCAATGATACAGCGGGTATGCGTTATGGAACCATCGAAACCAAAGAAAAATATTACCTGACCTGGAAAGAAGACGATAAAGCTGATGACAGATTATCCTTAGAAGTGGAGTCAATCACTGAATCCCTTGATTACGTTCTGGACAAGCAGATTGTTGGTATGTGCCATAAGGAAAGACTTTTAGAAATCATTCATGACTTTGTTGTTTTTGATAGAGGCGTAAAGAAACTATGCCGGCAGAATCAGTATTTGGGTGTGAGAGCAGCTTCACAAAAGGTGAAACAGCGTGAAGGTGGCATCATTTGGCATACGCAAGGCAGTGGTAAAAGTCTGACCATGGTTTGGCTGGCAAAATGGATCAGAGAAAATATTTCTGATTCCAGAATCTTGATCATCACAGATCGAGATGAACTGGATAAGCAGATAGAGAAAGTATTCAGAGGTGTAGACGAGGATCTTTATAGAACCAAAAGTGGAGCCGATCTGATTGAGAAGTTAAACGCTACAACTCCGCTTCTATTAGGTTCGCTGATTCACAAGTTTGGTAGAAAAGAAGGAGAATTGAAAGAATCCGATTATGATCAGTACATAGCTGACCTTAAGAAGAGCTTGCCTAAGGATTTCAAGGCAAAAGGAGACATCTATGTTTTTGTAGATGAGTGTCATAGAACACAATCTGGAAAGCTTCATGATGCTATGAAAGTAATTCTGCCCAATGCCGTGTTTATTGGCTTTACCGGCACACCTTTACTAAAGAAAGATAAGCAAAAAAGTATTGAAGTCTTTGGCGGCTATATCCATACCTATAAGTTCGATGAGGCAGTAAAGGATAATGTTGTACTTGACCTTCAGTATGAAGCTCGGGATGTAGATCAAGATATCACTTCCCAAGAAAAAATTGACAAATGGTTTGAAGCAAAAACTAGAGGACTTACAGACTATGCCGTCGTTAAACTAAAACAACGATGGGGAACTCTTCAAAAAGTACTTAGCTCAAAGTCCAGATTAGTAAGAATTGTGAATGACATCATATACGATATGGAAACAAAGGATCGTCTTCAAAATGGAAGGGGAAATGCCATGCTTGTGGCAGGTAGTATTTACGAGGCTTGTAAGTACTATGAACTTTTCCAAGCTGAAGGATTTAAGAAATGTGCCATTGTTACATCCTATTCTCCTAATATTTCTGATATAAAAGGTGAAAGTACTGGGGAAGATCAGGAGACAGAGAATATTGAAAAATACGAGATCTATCAAAAAATGCTTGATGGAAAAAATCCGGAAGATTTCGAAGAAGAAGTCAAGAAACAGTTCATCGATGATCCGGCTCAGATGAAGCTCCTAATTGTCGTTGATAAACTGCTTACAGGCTTTGATGCACCACCTGCTACCTATCTCTATATTGATAAGAGCATGCAGGATCATGGGCTTTTCCAGGCTATTTGTCGTGTAAATCGTCTTCATGGAGATGATAAAGAGTACGGCTATATCGTGGATTACAAGGATCTCTTTAAGAGTCTTGAAAAGTCTGTTGGAGATTATACTTCAGAAGCTTTTGATGGATATGAGAAAGAAGACATTGAAGGACTATTGACGAATCGATTGGACAAAGCCAGAGAAAAGCTGGACACAGCATTAGAAAGTTTGGAAGCACTGTGTGAACCTGTGGCGCCACCAAAAGATACATTGGCTTACATCAGATATTTTGTAGCAAAGGACACACTTGACAAAGATGCTATAAAGGAAAATGAACAGAAAAGACTCGCTCTTTATAAACATGTTGTAGCTTTCATAAGAGCCTACGCAGGTCTTGCCAATGAAATGGAAGATGCAGGATATTCAAAACAGGAAGCGGATGAGATTATACGTTTAACAAAATACTACGATAATGTTCGCCATGAAGTGATGCATGCAGCTGGTGATTATATTGATCTTAAAGCCTATGAGGGCGGTATGAGACATCTTATCGATTCTTATATTTCAGCAAAAGACAGCGAGAAGATCTCTGCTTTTGATGACATGTCATTGATTGACCTTATTGTAGAGAAAGGTGAAGACGCAGTATACTCACTGCCAGAAGGCATTAAAAAAGATAAGGAAGCTGCAGCAGAAACCATTGAGAATAACGTAAGAAAACTCATCATTGATGAAACTCCAACCAACCCTAAGTACTATGAAAAAATGTCAGTCCTTTTAGATGAAATTATAAAGCTAAGAAAAGAGCAGGTAGTAAATTATCAGGAGTACCTTGCAAAAATCGTAGAGCTGGCTAAGAGAGCCAAGGATCCTGGAAAATCGGAAAGTTATCCTAAGACGATTAACTCCGGAGCAAAAAGAGCTTTATACGATAACTTAGATCAAGATGAAAGTTTGGTTTTAGCTATTGATGAAGATCTAACATACAACCGACCAGATGGGTGGAGAGGTAGTAAAATTAAAGAGCGGAAGGTCAAGTATATCGTTGGAAGATATGTTGAAGATGATGAAAAGCTTGATGAGATCTTTGAAATTGTGAAGAATCAAGGTGAATACTAGAATGAATAACATCATAATCAATGATATAGAAATTGAAGTTATAAAGAAAAATATTAAGAATGTTCATCTCTCAGTTCATCCGCCGGCTGGTAGAGTGAGGCTTGCAGCTCCTGAAAATATGGATGAAGAGGCTATTAGACTTTTTGTCATATCCAAGCTTTCATGGATTAAAAAACAACGAAAAGAGTTTGATACCCAGGAACGTCAATCTGTTAGAGAGTTTTTGTCAGGAGAAAGCCATTACTTCATGGGAAGCCGCTATCTACTCAATGTCATTGAATCCAGTGAAAAACAGCGAGTAGAACTGCGAAATAAGAAGTATATGGACCTTTATGTGAGACCGGGGCATACAAAAGAAAAACGTGAGCGGATTGTAAGTCAGTGGTATCGAGAGGAGCTAAAGAGTCTGATACCTGAGTATATAGAAAAATGGGAAGATACAATCGGTGTAACTGTTAATGAGTGGGGCGTCAAACTCATGAAAACAAAATGGGGAACCTGCAATGAACAGGATAAACGGATATGGATTAACCTTGAACTAGCCAAGAAAAACCCAAGATGCTTAGAATACATCATAGTTCATGAAATGGTCCATCTACTTGAAAGGCACCATAATGATAGGTTTAAAGTGTACATGGATGAGTTTCTTCCAAATTGGAAGAGCATTCGAGATGAGCTAAATGAAATGATTTATGAAAGTAGTCAATGGACCTACTGATTAATGAAAGGAATGATTTACATGGCAGATATTAAATATGAAATCAAAGAAACTGTGGGCACTCTTTCAGAAAACAATAAAGGCTGGTCAAAGGAACTGAATTTAATCAGCTGGAATGACAGAGAACCTAAATATGACATCAGGGATTGGGCGCCGGAACATGAGAAAATGGGCAAGGGCGTAACCTTAAGTACTGAGGAACTTAAAAAGCTGAGGGATTTACTGAACCAAATGGAGTTGTAGAGACTAGTTTAAGGGGGTGAAGCATTGAAGGCAACAGAAGCAAAGCTACTTGAGTTTATAAAAAAGTCACCACAGTTTGTTATCCCAATTTATCAAAGAACCTATTCTTGGTCTAAAAGAGAATGCCGTCAGCTTTGGGATGATATTATTAGAACTGGTGAAAACAAAGGGATTAATGCGCATTTTGTAGGTTCCATCGTGTATATTGAAAAGGGATTATATAGTATAACGAGTCAGTCACCGTTATTGGTTATAGATGGCCAGCAAAGATTGACAACATTATCTCTTCTGATTGCTGCCCTTGCTGATAAGCTGAGAGATTTACCAACCGGTGAGCAGGAAATTATCGATGGCTTTTCTCCCAGGAAATTAAGAAACTATTATCTTCGAAACCCTGAAGAAGAGGGAGAGAAATACTACAAGCTGATTTTATCAAAAACAGATAGAGAATCTCTGATTGCAATAGTTGATGGTAAAGAAATGCCGAAGAAATATTCTCTAAGAATCAAAGAAAACTATGAGTTTTTCAAGGAATGGATAGAGGATTACAGCGACAAATTAGAAGTGCTGTGTAAGGGAATCGCAAAACTCATAGTCGTTGATATTGCACTTAGTAGCGATCAAGATAATCCGCAGCTTATTTTTGAAAGTATGAACTCAACAGGGAAAGAATTGACACAGGCGGATTTGATTCGAAACTATATATTGATGGGCCTTGATATAAAGCAGCAATCATTTTTATATGAGCACCTCTGGAGGCCCATGGAAATTGATTTTGGTCAGGAAGCATACACCTCAGATTTTGATGGGTTCATGCGTCACTTTTTAACCGTTAAAACTGGAAGAATACCTAGAATCAGCGAAGTGTATGAAGCTTTCAAAGATTATGCCGTTTTGATGAGATCAAAGGATATTGAGATCAGTCAAATTGTCGAAGATATTAGAAAGTTTTCCAAGTATTATTGCAATATGACGCTCAACCAGGAGCCTGATAAGGATCTAAGGGTTGTGTTTAACGACATCAAAGAATTACGTGTTGATGTAGCTTATCCTTTGCTGATGGAGATCTACGACGATTACGAAGAAGGCGTTCTGATAAAAGAGGATTTTATTGAAATCCTTAGATTGGTGGAAGCCTATGTATTCAGAAGAAATATCTGCTCGATCCCGACCAACTCACTAAACAAGACTTTCTCAACTTTTATGAGGTCAGTTGATAAAATGCGTTACGTGGAAAGTGTGAAAGCACAGTTCATCCTCTTGCCTTCATATAGGCGGTTCCCAAATGATACGGAGTTTGTAAAAGAACTGAAGACCAGAGATCTGTATAACATTCCAAGACGAAGCTACTGGTTTAAAAGGGTAGAGAATTTTAATAGAAAAGAACGTGTTGAAGTGGATCAGTACACCATTGAGCACGTCATGCCACAGAATCCAAGTCTATCGGAAGAGTGGAAAAATGAGCTTGGTGCAGAATGGGAAAGAATTCATGAGACTTGGCTGCATACCATAGGGAATCTAACCCTTACAGGCTATAACTCTGAATATAGCGATAAGCCGTTCTCCGAGAAAAGAGACATGGAAAATGGCTTTAAGGATAGTCCGATTAAGTTCAATCAGACGCTTCGTAATGTTGAACTGTGGGATCCCGTCAGCTTTACACCAAGAAATTACTTTCTTCGCATATGACGATAGGAATACTTCAAACGGATGAAGTAGTCATAGATGACAATTCACTTAACGACTTCAAGTCGCACCTACTAAGCCCTTTTCGTTACCTTTAGCAGGATTACAGAAGTCTAAGGTAAAAGCATAGTGTGCACTAAAAGACAAATATTTGTCTTGTGGCTTAGCATACAGTCCAAACCCTTCTTTTAGAGCGACTTTTGCATTGTCAAAGATAACTCTACGGGGTACACCGCCAAAGAAATCAAACGCTCTTTGTTGTGCTTCTAAGAAAGCTTCTTGGTTTTGTGTTTGGTAGGCCTGAACTAATATATCACAACTGTTACATAGCCTTGCACAAAACAGATATACTTTAACTTTTTGACCATCAAGATAGGCGGTTGCTTCACCCCAATCAATTTGCATTGCTTCGCCGGGATCATAAGTTAAGGGAATATCACTTTGTGGTGGTACGGCATGATTGACTCTGAGCCTGCGAACTGCATCTCTGACTGATGAGTATGAACCTGTAAAACTTTGCTCATCTACTAATCGGTCATAAATGCGTTTAGCAGTATGCTTTTGTTTCTTTAGATTCTCAGTTTCATCTTCAATAAAGCAGCTGAGAATGAATGATTCAACATCCGATGTAATTACTGCTGAAGTTCTTTCATATGTTTTGCGTACATCAGGATGGGTGTTACCTTCACAATACTTTTTTACGGTCTGCCTAGATATACCAAGGCTTTGTGAAATTGACCGGATAGATTCACCTTCTGTATATCGAAGGCGTATAGCAGAATAAATGTCCAATTCTATGATCACACCTTTCATCCTCCTTGTATGATTTAGTTGGGCCAAGTTGGTAAACCTGAGCCCGAATGATGCTTAATAGTTTTTCATAATTGTTCAGATCTGAGCTTCCATGACATGCTGCATGCCATTAGGCGGAACATCGTGTATAATCAAATCGTCAGAGAGATAGACGTGCATTCCTCCTGGGAAGCAATTGCTTATACCCGCGAAAAAGCGTGTCACTCCACGGGAATGATTCGATGTTTAGCTGGTTGGGTTTCCAATAGCGGAACTACCCGTATCACATGCAAGGTTGTCTGGCATTCCTCTGTTGTGGATGCTCTGATCCATTTTATGTTGAAAGGTTGTGTTTCTTATGTCTGAGTTCCTTCATGATTTTGTGGTTGGCATCGATGTTGCTTCCGAGTTTTCCTTGGTAGCAATGCTGGCTCCAGACGGTGAACTGATCCGAAAACCGTTTCGTATCGACCACAATCCCGGCGAGTTCAATTATCTTCTTCAAATCCTCAAAAAAGAAGAAGAACGGTTAAACAGAAAGCCCATCTACTTTGTAGAATCCACGGGCATTTTCCACTTACCGCTCTTTTTCTTCCTAAGGTCGAATGACCTCAAAGGATTTGTCCTGAACCCTTTGTGTGTCCATTCTACCAAAAATTTCGACCTTCGGAAAGTAAAAAACGATAAGAAAGATGCCATCGCCATTGCAAAACTTGCAAAATACCAGGACGTCAAAGTTTCTTTGGTTCCAGAACCTGAGATTATTACATTGCGAATGCTTTGTAGAGAATACTTCGCACTGGCGGATAACCTGACAGACTGCAAGCACCGGTTTATGAACGACTTGCGTCTACTCTTTCCAGGGTTCCTGGATGTCTTTAAGAATCCTTTCTCTGTTGCAGCCCTTAAACTTCTAAAAGATTATCCCTCCCCCAAAGCGATGCAAAACTGCGATCTGGACCAGTTGGTCTTTGATATTGCCCAGGGATCTCGCAGAAGCGAAAAGTGGGCTAGAGAGAAGATTGTTCCTCTCTATGACTATGCGCATATCGCCGATGCCATAGGCCTTGGGAGCATTGCACTTGAAGAGAAGCTCAAAACAATGATTATGACCATCGAAAGCATCTCCCACGGCATGAAACAACTAGAGAAAACCATTCGAAATCAGGTGGAATCTACTGCCTTTCCCGAGCATTTTCGCAGAAACATTCATTTGCTGGATGCCATGCCAGGAATCGGCTTTCTCTCCGCGGTTACTTTGATCGCCGAAATGGGTGATTTCTCAAGATTCCGATCTCCAAAAGCTTTTGTTGCTTTCTTCGGGGTGGATCCCACAGTCAAGGAATCCGGAAAGTTTAAAGGCAACCAAAACCGGATGTCCAAACGTGGTTCCAAACTGGGTCGCAGGGTTTTGTTCACCTCTGCCATGGCTTCGATCCGTAAAAGCAGGAAAGGCGTTGCTGTCAACCCTGTCTTAAAGGATTACTACGAATCAAAGATTGTTTCCAAGAAGAAAAAAGTGGCGCTCATCGCAGTCATGCACAAGCTTTTGCAGTACATCTTTGCCGTTTTGAGAGACCAGAAACCCTATGAACTTCGTTTGCCGGATGCCCATTGGAAAGGTCAAATGGCCATGCTTCATACTGCCGCTTAAAGACTACTGCTTCAAACTTTGATTTTGCCATTGTTCGTGTTTTTCAATGGTCTGTTTGCTGAGCCTTTTTTTAAAAGCAATTTTATAACACTTTTTCACACTTTATTCTTGACTTTAATTAGCTGGTCTTCAAATGTATATTTACATTTTAAAGGATTTTATATGTTAGGTGGTAAACTTTTTCACTGTCATTCAGCATCAAAGTGGTACACTTTTAGAGTATCATTTACACAAGCTAATGTTATGATATAATAATTATAATAAGTTTGAAGTTAGGACGATAAGCTTTAATATTTCTTTAATAAATAAGGAGAGTTAAAAATGTTAGGAACAAAAATTAGAGAAATACGAAAAAATAATGGGATGACATTAAATGAGCTGGCTGAAGAAACAAAGTTCACAGCCAGTTATCTTTCACAGGTAGAAAGAGAACTGATTGAACCTTCTCTGTCAGCTCTTAGGAAAATTTCAAATGTTTTTGGTGTTGCTGTATATTATTTTCTTGCAGATGAAGAAAAAAGCCATATATTGGTTAAGTCAAATGAAAGAAAAAGGTTGGATCTTCCTAATAGCAGTATTGTTTACGAGTTTATAACTCCAATTGCAGATAAATCATTAGAAACAAAGATGGACATAATATATTTTGAGATGGAACCTGTAAGCTGGAGCAGTGAAGAATTTTTGATTCATAATTCTGATGAATGCGTACTTGTGTTGGAAGGAACAATTGAAGTCCATATCGAAGAACAAAAATATACTTTAAATGAGGGAGACAGCTTATATATCAGGGAAAACTCATATCATAAGATTTTTAATCCCAAAGAAGAAAAAGCAACAGGGATAAGTACCATATGTCCTGCCTTATATTAGAGAATTAATACCATTAATATTAAAGGGATAGTTTCGGAGTATTGTGAACCTACAAGGTTTATTTATACTTTGGAACTGTCCCTTGTTTATTCTTTAATTAATAATTAAAAAAATGTATTATAAATTAATATGTGTCTTGACATTGATTAAGTGTATAAGTATAATATGAAATAAAACTTAAGGAGGCAAAGAAATGAAGATTACCGACATCAAGGTGGAAAAGCTTCCGCTTAAACTGCTGAAACCATTTAAAGTATCGTTAGGAGTGATTGAACAATATGATACTATTATTGTTAAGATTATTACCAATGAAGGCATATACGGAGTGGGAGAGAGTTCACCTATTGAGTTTGTAACTGGAGAAAGTGTTGATACAGCTATTGCAGTTATTAAGGCTTTAGCTGAAAAGTTGAAAGGTATGGATCCTCTTGATATTGAGCTTATACACCAGGTTATGGATAGATATATAACCAATAATACAGCCGCAAAGGCAGGAATTGATATTGCATTATTCGATATAAAAGGTAAGGTTATGGGAGTACCTCTGTACAAGGTTCTTGGAGGCAATTCAAATCAGCTGGAGACAGATATAACTTTATCCATAGACGAACCTAAGGAAATGGCTTATGCGGCAAAGGAAAAGGTTGATAGCGGCTTTAAGATTATCAAGGTTAAGGCTGGAATAGACCCTGAGATGGACATAGAGGCAATCAGACTAATCAGGGAAGCGGTCGGCAATGATATTAAGCTTAAGATGGATGCGAATCAGGGCTGGACCGTAGCAGATGCGGTTATGGTAATGAATGCAGTTGAAAAATACGGAGTATATGCCGTAGAACAGCCTAGACCCTACTGGGATATCGATGGAACTGCTTTTATCAGGAAAAAGGTTAATATAAAGGTTATGGTAGATGAAAGTGTATTTTCTCCAGAGGATGCAATTAATGTTGTAAAGAGGGAAGCAGCAGATATTATTAATATTAAGCTTATGAAATCAGGTGGTATCTACAAGGCTGAGCAAATAAATGCAATTGCCCAGGCATCAGGCTTAAGCTGTATGGTAGGGTGTATGCTTGAGAGCAGAATAGGTATAGCTGCAGGTGCTCATTTTGTTGCTTCTAAGAAGAACATTTTAGATGCCGATTTGGATGGATTTATGGTTTGTAAGGAATGTGAAGGAATCAACGGCGGATTTGATATAAAGGGTGGGACAATGACACTTTATGATAAGCCTGGTATTGGAATAGATTTAAATATGTAGAAATTAAATTTGATTGGAGGATTTAAAATATGGAACCAGTATTTAGCTCAACAATAAGTATAATGGCAATAATTTTTATGACAATAAGCTTCGCACTTTATCTTAGTAAACGGAAACCTTTCTCTTCAATGGGACCGGCAATTATAGTAATAATTATAGGTATTATATTATCTAATCTTAGATTAGTGCCGACCTGGTCGGATGTTCATGGATTTATATTTGCCTATGCTGTGCCACTTTCCATATCCATAATGCTTTTAGGTGTGGATCTTGCCGGTATTTTGAAGTTGTCAAAGCAACCGCTTCTGGCAATGTTATTTGCAGTATTAAGCGTTTCCATAGTTGCCTTTGTCAGCGGAATATTTATGGCAGGAAGTATTCCTGAAGGTTGGAAGGTAGCAGGCATGTTCGTTGGCACATATTCAGGAGGAAGTGCAAATCTCACAGCAATAGGAACAGCTTTAAATGCAACACCTGACACCTTTGCGGCAGCAAATGCAGCAGATTATGTAGTTGGTATACCGAGTCTTGTTCTCTTAATGGCAGCTCCTGCATTTATGAAAAGTTCTAAATGGTTTAATAAGATATGGCCTTATAAGATGACTGATGAAGAGCTTTTGCTTGAAGGAGGTCATGACTTCTTAAAGGCTAAGGAATGGAGTATAAACGATATAGCATGGTTAGTTGGAATTGGATTTGCAATTGTATTCGCAGCAACAGAATTTTCCGGACTATTCTCCGATAATATTGCAAGTACGATAAAGATATTGACTATAACCACAATTTCTATCATTATAGCGCAACTTAAACCGGTTAAGGAGCTTAAGGGAAAACTTGATCTTGGAGTATATGTGGCATTAACATTCCTTGTTGTTATAGGATTTATGGTAGATATAAGGCAGTTCTTAAGTTCTGCCATAAGCATATCGGTATACTGTGCAATAGTTATATTCGGATCTCTGTTCATACACTTGTTGTTATGCAGAATTGCTAAAATTAAATATCAATATGTAGGTATCTCCATAATGGCAGCAATTGCAGATGGAAGCTCGGCAGCGCTTATGGCTGCAACAGGAAAATGGGAGTCAATAATAAGTATAGCAGTTGTTCTTGGTATAATAGGTAACGCGGTAGGTAATTATGTTGGTATAAGTGTCGCATATCTAATTAAAGGCATACTGGGTATGTAAGTCTATTTTTAACATAATAAATTAAATAAGCCGAATATTCAGTTTAAGGGTGGATATTCGGCTGATTTCTATATAATTATGAGAGGTGAGTGAATTGGCAAGCTTTAAGTTTTATTACTCAGGAATACATATATCAGATATCTTTATAGAAGATAAAAATGTGTATTATTCAGAGAAAGATATAAAAACAGGTATTTTCAGAGAAAAAACAATAATGTCTGATGAAGAAGGCAACAGATACCAGGAGGACTATTTTGTAAATCCGGTAAAAATTGCGAAAGATATCTCTGAGTACAAAGATATCTTTAATACTGACAAGGACAGGATTATAACCTTCGACGGGGAGATTTTTGAGAGGTATACTGAAAGGCAAGGAATATGGGCAAGGAGAAATGGGGCTAATCCAATAGATGTATTGTTCCTTGAAGGAGAAATAAAGGGATTTGTAGCGGTTTCCAGAGAAATGGTTTCAGTTTTGGTCAAGGAAGGATATGAAGGGTATACTCCGTTAAAATACTGGACTGAAGATGTAGTTTCAAAGCCCAATTGTTTTGTAATTCATAAGGGTGTATACATGGTTGAAATGAGAGATAAGGTAAAGCTTGCAACTGAGGTATGGCTTCCCGGAGGAGCAAAGGGCAAAGTACCGACAGTTCTAATAAGAACCTGCTATGGAAGAAATAGGAACATAAACAGTCATTTTAAATACGTTATGAGAGGATATGCATTGGTTATTCAGGATACCAGAGGGCGAGAGGATTCAGACGGCAAGTGGATGCCTATGCATTATGAAGTAGAGGATGGAGATGATACACTAAACTGGATAGCGGCTCAGGAGTGGTCGGATGGAAATGTAGGAACCATAGGGGCATCATATTTAGGATATGTACAGTGGGCAGCGGCAGCAAGTGGTAATAAGCATTTAAAGGCAATGGTAAGCATAGTGACGGCAGGAAGTCCTTTTGTTGATATACCAAGAAAAGGAGGAGCTGTAGTATCTGGTACAATGGCATGGGCTTTTGCTATGATAGACAAAAAATTTAACATAGAGAATATTGTAAGAGATGATTGGAATGAGGTCATAAGAATAAGACCCATTAAAGACATTCCTAAAAGAGTCTTTGATAGAGATGTTAAGTTCTGGTCAGAATGGTCTTCTCATGAAGTCCAGGATGAGTTTTGGGAAAAGTCAAGCTGGTTCAGGCTTAGGGACAAAATAAAAGCTCCGGCTATGATAATATCAGGATGGTATGATGATAATGGAATGGGTACCACTGAGGCTTGTAATGTGGTAGAAAGCTATGCAAATTCAGACAAAAAAATAATACTTGGACCATGGATGCACAATGCCAACAGTCAAAGGGAGATACACGGAGTTCGGTTTGGGAATAACTGTTTAAGATATGATATAGATTATTTGCATCAACTGTGGTTTGATAGACATCTTAAAGGTATGGACAATGGTGTAGATAAGAAAAAGCCCGTAGAATACTATACTGTAGGTGAGGATAAGTGGGTGGAATGTAACACCTGGCCTCCTGAAAACAGTATTTTGACGGATATGTATGTTACAAGCGAAGGAAGTGCCAACACCTCATCCGGAGATGGAAGGTTAACTTTTGAAAAGGTTGATAAAGAGGGGACAGACAGCTATAGCTTTGACCCTTGTGACCCGGCACCGCATATTATCGACATGTCAGAGAATGAGATAGGAGTACCGGAAAACTATAAAGACATGGAAAAAAGGGAAGATGTGCTTATATACTCATCGGATGCCTTGACATCGGATATTAGTATAGCCGGAGATGTGTATGTAGAATTTTATGCCAGCAGTTCAGCTAAAGATACTGACTGGGTAGTGCGGCTTACTGATGTTGATCCGGGTGGGAATTCAACAAGGCTCTGTGATGGTCTGATAAGAGCAAAATTCAGACAGGGCTTTGATAAGATTGTTCTTTTAGAGCCGGGAAGAATCGAAAAATATATAATTAAGACTTCAAAAATAGCTAATACCTTTAAAAAAGGACATAAAATAAGACTTCAGATAACCTCAGGAGCAGAAAACTACATATTCCCTAATTCAAATACAGGTAAAAACATCTTTGAGGATACAGATACTATTATAGCTTCTCAAAAAATTTATCATGGAAGCAAATATCAAACAAAGGTAAGGCTTCCAGTGAATAGTGGAGGTAATTAATTTTATTAATTACCTCCACTAACACTTTGCTTATAATAACTTGTTTAAACCTATTCTAAATTTATAATTTTTGCATCAGCTCTTGGAGTCGTAGCTGCATTTTCCCCAGCCAAACGCCCAAATACAAATGCTTGTAATAATCCGTTTCCTGACATATATCCGGGACCTGCTGTATCAGAAAAACCTTCCATTACTCCTCCTGCAGCATAAAGACCTTTGATTAAGGTTCCATCTTCTTTTAAAACATGACCTACTGTATCTGTAACAAGACCACCTTGTGTGTGCCTTAAATCAGCTGTTATTTCAAAAGCATAATAAGGTCCGTCAAAATGATCTGGGAAAAATGTTCTATTTAAACTATCTTGCCCTGTTTCAATTCCATTCATATAATCACCTATTGAAGTATTGAATTTGTCTTGGTCAATATTTAAAGCCGTAGCAAGTTCCTCTAAGGTATCAGCCTTAGTTAAAATGCCTGCTGTGTCATAGTCTGCAAATTTTGGAGTTGCATCTGCATTTGCTTGATTAAATACCATATAAACATGGTAATCAGGTTGTGCTAATACATCAGGAGATAGTTCGGAGTATCCTTTATGTTCGTTTGTAAATCTTTCTCCATTTTTGTTAACTAAAATACCACCTCTGTAAAGTATATTTAAATCCCCTATGTGAACAAGCCATTATGGAAAGAGCAAAAGTTCTAAGTGATATCGCTGTTAAAGTATGGGAAGCACCGAAGCTAGAGAAAGAAGTGCTGGATTTATACAGACCTAATTCCAAAGGGAAAGCAAATTACACCATAGATGATTATCCATTTCTCTCACCTAAGAGCAGCTCCTATGTTAAAGAGATCAGGAAATTATTTGATGCACTGCGCAAAGAAGTTTTAGCAATAGATGAAGTGGTTGTGGAAGAGCATCTGAAACGATATATTGCATTCAAAGCTGAAACAAACTTTGTGGATGTGGTCCCACAGTCAAAAAGACTTAGGCTCTCACTGAACATGCCTTTTACAGAAATACATGATCCTAAAGAAATGTGTGAAGACGTATCGAACGTTGGCAGATGGGGAAATGGTGATGTAGAAATTGGATTCAGCGACATAAAGGAATTGCCATACATCATGAACCTGATAAGACAATCCTTCGAACGACAAATGACTAATGAAGATGAAGAGTAAAAGGGGTTAAGCACAAATAAAATAAGCATCCGCCTGATTGTCCAGGTAGATGCTTATTTTATTTGCCGAATTTCCGGGAGTTCTGCATAAGGTCAAAAATTTTAAAATTCAAGAACGATTGCAACTCTCCACTTAGTTTTTCGAGATCTTCTTGAGTTATTTCAAACTCGCCTTCTTTGCCTTTTAAAACAATATAGGCATCTTCTTCATCATAAATAATTTTATAGCCAAGTAGGTGGAGCTGCATTTCCATATAATAATCAAAGCTTCTTTTAATTTCTGGATGCTCGTTCCAATCCATTAAATAGGTCGGTGTGAGTTGAAGTGCATCAGCCAAGGCTTTTATCTTGTCTTTTCTTACGTTCTTTATATCTCCATTTTCATATCTTAGAATCGTAGGTGCACTCACTCCTGCAGCCTTAGCGACTTCCTCTAGAGTAAGGCCCAATTCTAATCTTCGATTTTTTATCTTATCTTTAAATTCCACTACATCACCTGCTTTCATGAGAATATCATTAACTTTACTATACATTAAAATTTGCGTATTTGCAATATTAACTTATAAATTCGATATAAAAATTGCGTTTACGTATTGACGAGTGAAGTGAGATGTATTAGAATAAAATTACGTAAACGCAAAATAGAAGTGAGGTGACAAAATGTTTAATCAAAAGAAGTT
Source organism: Dethiosulfatibacter sp. (assembly GCA_019084435.1). Next base: position 40,040 of record JAHRFV010000153.1, on the reverse strand, counting down.
CAAAGCTTTATTGGTTATGAAGGGCAAAACAATGCAGAATATTGCTGATTTACTAGGGATCAATCAAGCCACACTTTATAGAAAGATCAATGGCAACAGTGATTTCTATAGGCGTGAGATTCAGGCTATTTGTAATTATCTTGAGATTGAAGATCCTAATGAAATTTTTTTTGCTCAAGAAATTACGTAAACGCAAAAAAGATTTGGAGTTCTACACTATAGCAACATTAAAAAACCAAAGGAGGAATATGTCATGAACAAATCTTTAAAAGAATTATTTAAAACTTATGGAGAAGAGGTGGTTGTTGGAAGGATCTTAGAGCAGCTAAAGCTCCTAGCCTTTAGTGATGACAAAGAAGTCAAAGAAGCGGTTATCGCTGCACTAAATGATGCAGGATGTGATACGGAGTACATCTTCAATCTTTGTGAATACACGAACCTTGTAAGCTACGCATCTGAAGAGGTGACCGTTACGACTGAACCCTGGAAGGAAAACTAGGTGGTTACACATCACCAGAAAGGAGGTCATCATGGAGTTTATTATATCCACCGGCAACACCAGACATGACAAGTACTGGAAAGAACAAACTGTGACATGGGATGAGTTTGTAAAAAAACTCTCCCGTACCACTTATACAAGAGAGACTCAGGATGAATTCCGCCACATGAAGAAAAAGCAGCAGGATGACATCAAAGATGTGGGTGGCTATATTGCAGCAGAGTTAAAAGATGGGCGTCGTTTGAATGAAAATATCGAATCAAAAACGATGCTATCTCTTGATGTGGACTATGCAAGATCACCAGATGAATATATAGCTGACATTAAACTGAAGTTCAAATTTGCTTCCTGCACTCATTCCACCCATAGCCATTCAGCTGAGAAACCAAGGCTAAGAACGGTGGCTCCTTTTTCTAGACCGGTTTCAGCTGATGAATATCAAGCCATCAGTAGGATGGTTGCTTTTGAAATTGGTATGGAGTACTTTGACGAAGCTTCCTTCAAGCCAAGTCAGTTTATGTACTGGCCAAGTACACCCAGTGATGGAGAATATGTCTTTGAAGAGATGAAAGGACCATTTCTAGATCCAGATGTCATACTGGCAAAATACGATAGCTGGAAAGACATATCCTCATGGCCAGGTTCATCAAGACAAACAGACGCTGCGCAAAGGGAGAAGAAGAAACAGCAAGATCCACTTTCAAAAACTGGTCTTATTGGAGCATTCTGCAGGAGCTATACCATAAGAGAAGCCATTGAGACTTTTTTATCCGAGGTCTATGAGCCAAATGCAGCCTCAGATCGCTATGATTACATCCCAGCGGATTCTTCCGCAGGGGTGTGGATAGAGGATGATAAGTTTTCCTTCTCCCATCACTCCACTGATCCAGCATATGGGATGATGCTAAATGCTTTTGATTTAGTCCGCATCCACCATTTTAGAAACCTTGATGAGAAAAGTCCGGAAGACACGCCCACATCTAAGCTACCTTCCTATAAGGCTATGATGGAGTTTGCCTCAAAGGATGAAAAGGTCAAACTCCTTCTTCTTCAAGAGAGGCAGGCTCGGGCGCTAGAGGATTTTAGTGAAGAGAACGATTGGCAGAAAAGATTGGAATATGAGTCCCGCTCCACGGTACTTAAAAACAATCTGCACAACATTACCCTCATTCTTCAAAATGACCCAAATCTACAGGCACTGGTATTTAATCAGCAGCTTGATGGTATGGAGATCAAAGGCAGCGTTCCTTGGAACCATCCTTCAAAGTACTGGAGGGATGCGGATGATGCCCAGCTTATCAGCTATATCGATTCAAACTATGGCACCTTTTCTCAAAGGAATTATCAAATTGCAGTTGCCAAAGTCACTGACGATAGGTCCTACCACCCCATTCGAGAATACCTGGACTCTTTACCGGAATGGGACAAAGTGCCAAAAGTGGATACCTTGCTCATTGATTATCTCGGTGCGGATGATAATCCATACGTCCGTGCTGTTACAAGAAAAACCCTGTGCGCTGCTATCAGTCGTGTTCAGAATCCTGGGTGCAAATTTGACTCCATGCTCGTCTTAAACGGGCCGCAGGGCGTCGGCAAAAGTACGCTAATCTCAAAGCTCGCTGGCGAATGGTTCTCCGATAGCTTAAACCTTGGAGATACCAAAGACAAAACCGCAGCAGAGAAACTTCAGGGTTACTGGATACTGGAGATTGGTGAACTGGCAGGTCTTAGAAAAGCGGAGGTGGAAACCCTGCGATCTTTCCTCTCAAGACAAAATGATATTTATCGTGCAGCTTTTGGAAAACGCGCAACCCCTCATCAGCGCCAGTGCATCTTCTTTGGTACCACCAACGCAGAGTCCGGTTACCTTAGAGACACAACAGGAAATCGTCGTTTCTGGCCCGTGAAAACCCCAGGTGGTGGCAGTAAACATTCATGGCAGATTACCGCTGAAGAGATCCAGCAGATATGGGCAGAAGCCCTGGTATACGTCAAGGCTGGCGAAAAACTCTATCTGGATGCTTCCATGGAGCAGCTGGCCAAGGCTGAACAGCGTGAAGCCATGGAATCCGATGAGCGGGAAGGATTAGTCAGAGAGTACCTTGATACCCTTCTCCCTGATGATTGGGACCAGATGGATCTCTTTGAAAGAAGAAACTTCTTAAGTGGAAATGAGTTTGGAGCAGCACCTAGAGCGGGAACCATTCCTCGCAGCAGTGTTTGCAACATGGAAATCTGGTGTGAATGCTTCGGTAAGGACAGAGCCAATTTAGGTAGAGCAGATTCCAATACCCTTGCAGCTATTCTAACGAAACTCGGCTGGGTAAGGCAGGATAAAAAGGAACGAACGACGCTTTATGGTCCACAGTATATCTTTGTACCTAAAAGCTGTTCCTAGTAGTGTTCCTAAAAATGTTGGTTTTGGGTACATGTTCCGGAGTTATGGATGTTCCTTAAAAAGTGGTTAGGAACAAATTATGGAACAACTCAAAGTCCACTGGCGGCAAGCCTTAGGAGAGGATGTGTTCTTATATTCCTAACAATTATTATTAATTTAAAAATAAATAGAATAGACCCTATATACAGTAATACCCGAATATTCGCGCGTATAGGGCTTTTAGAGATTTGAGAACAACAAGAACAGGAGGTTGATCAGATGAAATCAAATGGATATGAAGCAAGATGCCAAAAGCGACTTGAAGAATGGTATGCCCCAATCAGTGATTGGTATTGCACAGATGTGATTGATATTGAAGAAGAAGCATCAGATACAGATCTATTTACCTGCGAACTCTGCGGATGCAGCAGAGTGAGGTTTGTCCACGTGATGGAACATGATGACTACTTTGAAGATGTCCGAGTAGGTTGTATCTGTGCAGGAATCATGGAAGGGGACGTTCTAGCAGCAAAAGAAAGGGAGCGCCTCATGAAGAACAGGGCGAAGAGAAAAAGGAACTTCCCCAATCGAAAATGGAAAGAGACACCTTATGGCACTTATATCCTTATGCATAAAGGTTCGTGGATAAAGATGATCCATAGTAAATTTAACGATCAACACTATGGCGTCAGCTACAACGGGGAAATTGTATGGAAGTATAAAGGAAGGCCTATAACAAATTTCTTATCAGCAACGTATGCCGCCTTTGATCTTGTGGATCCAGTTGAAAGGATAATGAGGCCGTGAACATAAGAGCTAGAGTACATGACGTGCTAGATGAGACACTAGAGGTGAGGGGTTTAGGATCAATGCAACTAGGATTCGGTTCATCCTATCGTGGGTGGAAGGAAGCCTATTACAGACTTTATGAAAGGGGATTAGAGATGACAGCTAAAGCATATTTATCACAGGCCATGTGGTTGGATAGCATTATCATTCAAAAGCTAGAAGAGCAAGAAAGACTTCAGGCATTAGCTGAAAAGATGACACCTTCCTATGCTGAGGTAAAGGTATCAAATGGACAGCACATTAACACTCGTGAAGAAAACAATGTGAAACTCATTGATCTAAAACACGAAACCAATGAGATCATCGACCGACTAGTGGATTTGACTCAAGAAATCAGGTGTAAGATCAGACAAGTGGAAGACCCACTGGATCAGCTTGTTTTGGAAATGAGATATCTCAACGAGAAAAGCTGGAATGAGGTTGCTGAAAGTTTAGGATATGACAAGCGGTATACCATGAAACTTCATGCAAGAGCTTTGAAAAAAATCGATAGTATTTTAAAAGAGGACACTAAAAGACATAGAAAGACACCTGGCAACTATGATAGAGTACAAGGTGTAAAGTAATATAAAAAATGGTAGAGCCTGATGGACAAAGGTCCTGAGGGCTTTTATATTTGAGAAGCCTTTGTGGGAAAATCCGCGAGGGCTTTTTTCATGGAAAGGATGGAGAAGATGAAACCGGAATGGAAAGAACTAAGAAGAAAACCCTCAGTCGAAGACCTTAGAAAAAGACTTAATCGCTTAAATAAAATCCATCAAGAGCATGAGAGTCTAATGCGAACCATGCTGGAGTTGACCCATGAAAAAGTGGAGAACACGCTTTATGGGAAAGATCACTTGGAAGAAAAGGATCTGGAGAGTTCATTGGTGTTTGTTGAAAGACAAAGAGAAGCCCTGGCGAGTCAATACAAGCTTGAACTTAAAAGGCTTTACCGATTCTTAGAAACGGTGAAAGAGCCTGAAGTAAAGCTGATAATGACACTGAGGTATGCTCATTTTTTAAGCTTTGAAGAAATTGCTGAGGTCATTGGAATGGGTGTAGAAAAAGTAGCAAACCTTCATGAAGCGTTTATCCTTGAGAGGTGATCCAAATGCCGAGACGACCAAACATTCCGTGCAAGCATCCTGGATGTAGCAGGCTGGTTCCACCCGGGACAAAGTTCTGTGAGGAACATGGTGAGCTGCACCGAGCGGATGCCAGAACCACTAAGGAGAAAGGTTACGATGGTCGGTGGAGAAAAGCGAGAGCCAGGTACTTAAAGCGCCATCCCATTTGTGTTCGGTGTCTTAGGGAAGGGAAGTATGTCAAGGCTACAGTAGTAGATCACATCAAACCCCACCGTGGAGATGAACAGCTCTTCTGGAACGAGAGCAACTGGCAGGCGCTGTGTAAGTCTTGTCACGATAAGAAAACCATGACTGAAGATAGATTTCAAGAATATAAGTACTAATGTTACCCCCCAGGGGCGGTCAAAATCTCTACAATCTTTTCAGCTGGAGACCGCGCCCCCCTCTCGTGTGAAAAAACGCAGAATTAAATAGGGGGGATACCTAAAAAGGGCTTAACCGCCTGTAAAAACTAAATGAAATAGCGAAACTACAATAAAAGCTAATCCTTAATGGGTGAAGGGTTTCGCTAAATAGTTACTACATTTGCTGTGAAACAGCTGCCTAAAGCAGAGTTTTGCGGCATTTTTTATGCAATGAATTAACGAAAGGATGTGAAGCAGGTGACGAACTTTCAAGCCAAACAAATAAGAGAACTTCGAATGAGAGGCGTTGGGTATCGTGCCATTGCTTCTCTCACAGGACTTTCAAGAGATATCGTTAGAAATTACTGTAAAGCCCATGACCTGGATGGCTTAGCCACTGATGTGAAAATCAACATCAAAGAAAAGATGGAAAAGGGAGAGGCATGCTTGAGCTGTGGCAGGGATTTGAAGCAGCCGGCCACTGGACGAAAGCGAAAGTTCTGCTCAGATACCTGCAGGCGGGAATGGTGGCTTCATCACTCAGACAGTATCAAGCGAAAAGAAACTGCCTACTATGAACTGACCTGTACTTACTGTGGAAAAGACTTCAATGTCTATGGAAATAAGAATAGAAAATACTGCAGCCACAGCTGCTATGTACATGATAGATTTTGGCGAAAAGAAGAAGGAAGAGCACCATACATTGGGCCTTCCATGATCGAGGAGGCGTGTTATGAGTGATATGAAATGGCAATTGATACCGGTTGGAGATTTAAAACCAGCTGAGTATAACCCCAGGAAAAAGCTAAAAGCGGGGGATAAGGAATATGAGAAGATCAAGAACTCAATCTTAGAGTTTGGATATGTAGAACCGATCATCGTCAACTACGACATGACAGTGATTGGTGGCCATCAAAGATTAACCGTGCTTAAGGATTTAGGACATACAGAAGTGCAGTGCGTAGTTCTAGAGATTAAAGAAGACGCAAAGGTCAAAGCCCTTAATATTGCACTGAATAAAATTGCTGGTGAGTGGGACGAAAAAATGCTGGCAGATCTGCTTGTTGATATTCAAGGGGCAGATTTCAATACGGACTTCACTGGATTTGAGCCTCCGGAAATAGAGCAGCTTTTTTCTAAAGTCCATGACAAAGAAATCAAAGATGATGATTTTGATGTAGATGAGGCGTTGAAGGAAGAACCGATCTCAAAACAGGGAGATCTTTGGCTCCTTGGAAAGCATCGCCTAGTATGTGGAGATAGCACAGTTCCCCACACCTATGACAAATTAATGGATGGGAAAAAGGCCAACATGATCCTCACAGACTTGCCTTATAACGTGGACTATGAGGGCACTGCTGGGAAAATCAAAAATGACAATATGGGCGATAAAGAGTTCTATGAGTTTCTCTTAAAAGCCTACTCCAATATGTTTGAAAATATCGTCGACGGTGGTGCAATCTATGTATTCCACGCTGATAGAGAGACGGTTAATTTTAGGTCAGCTTTTAAGGAAGCTGGCTTCTTTTGTCATCAGACTTGTATTTGGGTGAAGAATGCTCCGGTGCTAGGGCGATCAGATTATCTCTATGCTCATGAGCCTGTTCTGTATGGATGGAAGCCGACAGCAAGCCATAAGTTTTATGGAGATCGAAAGCATAAAACCATTTGGAATTTTGACAGACCAACAAAATCAAAACTTCATCCGACAATGAAGCCGCTACAGCTGCTGGCTTATCCCATTAAGAATTCAAGCCTTGCCAATTGCATTGTCTTGGATCCTTTTGGCGGGTCTGGTAGCACACTTATTAGTAGCGATCAGACAAATAGGATTTGTTACATGATCGAGCTTGATGAGAAATTTGTGGATGTCGTTGTATCAAGGTTCGTGCTGCATGCAGGAACAAGCGCAGATGTTTTTCTTATAAGAGATGGAGAGAAAATCTCCTATGAAGATTTAAAGGCCGAAGAAGCTGAGGCGGAATAAACCTTAGAAACTACTGTAGAGGGGATTTAAATGGGATGACACTAAAAAACCGATATCGATTATTAGAAGATGGCAAAACCATGGCCGGGACCCTTTCCGGAGGACATACGTTTTTATTTGATAGAGAGGACTTCAAGATTGTAAAATCAAGAAACTGGTATCCAAATCGCAAGTTTGGCGAGAAAGGCACTGTGTATGTCATTGATAGAGAGGGCAATCAGCTCCATCAGATATTACTCAAACCGGCTAAGGGATTTGAGGTTGATCACATTGACCTGGATCCACTCAATAACAAAAGAGAGAACTTGAGGATTTGTACCCATCAGCAAAATCAGTGTAATCAACCCCCTCAAGTGAATAACACTTCTGGTGTAACAGGCGTAAGCTTTTACCAGCCAAGACAAAAATATAGAGCGAGAATCAAAGCATCCCAGTATGATATTCATCTGGGATATTTTCATACCTTTTTAGAGGCGGTACAGGCAAGGAACGAAGGGATCAAGCTGATGTTTGGTGAGTATGGAAGGCTTAATGATGTACCGGAGGCACCAAAATGGATCAAAGATATGGTCTTTGATAAATGCAGTAGGCATTTTGATAAAGCTGCAGTTTAACCTGGGATTTACCCCTTAATAGCCCAGGAATGCTTGACTTATATCTTCTTTAGAGTGATGTATGTAGTACCCAAAACAAAGGAGGTATAAGTCCATGCGTATTGAAACGACATGTGAAAATCGAAAAGAACTGGTGAAAAGTATCGGCGAATTTTTAGGACAGAAACCTAAGTATGTAGGGCCACCGAGTTATGCATACAAGGTGGAAGGCTACACCATTGAACGAGATGGAACGGTGGTGAGCGAAACAGAAATGGATGGTGAAAGGATGAGAGCGCACTTAGAAGAACATGGATTTGCAGAACCAAGACAAGAGCTTGAAAGTCTGGAGGTTACCGTTCCTTTAGAGGATATGGAAGGACCCCAGCTTCAAAACTTGATCTACATGATTAGAAGCAAACAGTACCTGCTCAACCGAGTGGTGGGGAAAGACCATTTTTCTATCAGCGATAATTTCATTAATACCCTGCAAACCAATCTACCAGAAACCAAAGAAGACTTCCTTAACCTATGGAGTGAAAGTGCTGAATCCATTTCTGGATTGAGCTTTGAAGAGTACAAGGTAACCTTCACATTCCCAGGTTCAGAAAAGCCGGAAAAGAACAGAGCCTATGTTGAACTGGCTGCCATGATGGTGGCCCATGTGAGAGAGGCAAAGCGAATAAGCCCAAAAGCCAGCGAACCTGAAAATGAGAAATACTACCTTCGGGTATGGCTGGTCAGACTTGGACTAGGAGGCAAAGGGGCAAAGGACTCAAGGAAAGCCCTGCTTGAAGGATTAAAAGGGCACACCGCCTTTCGTACCCCAGCTGACGCCGAGAAGCACAAGGCTAGACTGCGTGAAAGAAAAGACGGTGAAAGCCAGGATGAATAGACCAAGGGCGTTATTTGAAAGAAAGCTCAATGATCTTGAAGAACTAAGGGAAGCTACAGCCCGTGCAAAGCAAGCTGGACAGCGAGGTAGTCTTTATGAAGTGACCAAAGTAGTCTCCTTGGACAGTGATGACTTCAAAGCCTTTGCAGAAGATTTTTTCAATGAGCAACCTTGGATTGATAAGTCTGATGGAGGTTCTAATGAAAACGGAGAAATCAGATGCATTCGGGTCATCAACACCGATACCGGTGAGCGTGTCCTCATCAATAGCGAGGGTTACTCCTGGTGCCGGTATACAGCCCTAGAGGAATGAAATAAATATGCGTTTTATATGCACATTTAACTTGCTATTACCTGTGTTTAGAGTGATATATAGTACTACCAAAAAGCTTAAAACACAGGTAAGAGAAAGGATGAGAGCAGATGAAAACGCAAACCTTCGGGATTGAAATCGAAGTTACAGGGATTACAAGAGAGCAGGCAGGGCAGGTCATTGCAGATTACTTTGGAACGAGAAACATTTATGTGGGAGGCGGCTACAGAACCTACGAGGTCAAGGATAACAAGGGGAGAACCTGGAAGGCCATGTACGACTCAAGCATTGTTCCTCAAAAGAAAAAAGGAAGAACCAGAGTTTCAGCCGGAGATGAATACAAAACGGAAGTGGTCAGCCCCATCCTCACCTACGAGGACATAGAGGATTTACAGGAACTGGTTAGACAGCTGAGGCACAAGGGGGCCATCGTAAACAACTCCTGCGGGATTCACGTACATGTTGGAGCAGAACGCTTTACACCGCAAACCTTAAGAAACATTGTCAACATCATCGCCAGCAAGGAAGATATTCTTTACAAGGCGCTTAAGATAGACCGAGGAAGAATTAGGTATTGCAAGAAAACCAACGAGAAGCTTCTGGAAACCATCAACAAGAAAAAGCCAAAGACCATGAGAGAGCTTTCAGATATCTGGTACGCAGAGGATCCCTACGGAAGAGACAGACATTATAACACCACCAGATACTATGGACTCAACCTACACGCCACCTTTACCAAAGGCACTGTAGAATTTAGACTTTTCAACTCCACAACCCATGCTGGAGAGGTAAAAGCGTACATTCAGTTTTGCCTGGCAGTGAGTCACCAATCCTTAAGTCAGAAGAAGGCATCAGCAAGAAAAACGGTGACAGACAACGAGAAGTACGCCTTCAGATGTTGGATGCTAAGGCTGGGACTTATCGGGGACGAGTTTAAAACCTGCAGGCTCCATTTTCTAAAGTACCTTGATGGAAACTCAGCTTGGAGACAAGCAGGATGAAATGAATAGCCACAGGCTCACCGGGGCGGGAGAACCGCCCTTGAGGTGGTAGAAGGGTTCCCAACGCTGCTGAAAAGCCCACACAGGCCAAGCTGGCGGGGAAGAATGGCCCTTTAAGAAAGGATGAAAAGAAATGAAAACAAAACTGTACATTGCCTATGGGAGCAACATGGATGAAAGTCAAATGGCTTTCAGATGCCCAGGGGCAAAGCTAAAAGGTGTATCAGAAATTGAAGATCACAGGCTTATCTTCAAAGGCTCAAAGACAGGTGCCTACGCTACCATTGAAAAAGAAAAAGGGCATAAGGTACCGGTGGTGGTTTGGGAGATCGAACCGACAGACGAACATAGTCTTGATCGGTATGAAGGTTTCCCAACCTTTTATTACAAAGAATGGATGGAGTTAGACCTTGATGGTGAAAAGATTCAAGGGATGGTCTATCTGATGGATCAAGATAGGAAACTAGGACAGCCAAGCTACCACTATTACAAAACCCTCGAAGATGCCTATGAGAGATTTGGCTTTGATAAAGCCATCTTAGAAAAAGCACTTGAGGATTCTTCGGTAGAGGGGGATGAAGATGTTTATTAGAAAAGAAATTCTAGAGAAACTAAGAAAAGAATATTCACCTGGAACAAGGGTGGAACTGATTCGAATGGAGGATACTCAGGCACCGCCAACGGGAACCAGGGGAACAGTAATTGGTGTGGATGATATCGGAAGCATCATGGTTTCCTGGGACAATGGCAGTAGCCTTAGTGTGGTATATGGTGAGGACAGCTGCAGAAAACTAGAAGGTTAAAGCACAGATTTAAGCCAAGTGAAAGACTTCTTCGGAGGTCTTTTTTCTTGCTGTTAGCCAATGAGAGGAGGTGGGACTTATGGCACAGAGAGGAAGAAAACCCAAACCGACAGCATTAAAAGAACTAGAAGGGAATCCTGGGAAACGTGTACTCAACGATAAAGAACCAAAGCCGCCAAAGAAAGCTCCCAGATGTCCTTCATGGTTAGAGCAGGAAGCAAAGAAAGAATGGAGACGAATGGGGAAGCTTCTTGAGCAGATGGGAATCCTGACAGAAATGGACATGGCCGCTTTTGCGGGTTACTGTCAGGCATACGCCAGATGGAAGGAAGCAGAGGAGTTTATCACCCAACATGGAACCATGATCAGAACCCCTAACGGTTATTTACAGCAGGTGCCTCAGGTTTCCATTGCACAAACCAATCTGAAAATCATGCTCAAGTTCTGTGAGCAGTTTGGACTGACACCATCTGCAAGAAGCAGAATTGTCGCAGGTGAAGGTACCATAGATCCGGCAGATGAGATGGAGAAGATTCTAGGAGGTGGTGCGTAATGGACTATAAATATACACCGTCACCCTTTATGCTTGAAACTTCCCATTATGATAAAGCAAAGGCAGATAGAGCAGTTGCCTTTATTGAAAACCTAAGACACACCAAGGGAAAATGGGCAGGGAAGAAGTTTCTTCTGCTACCTTGGCAGGAACAGATCATTCGTGACTTGTTTGGCATCGTTGGAGAAAACGGGAAGCGTCAGTTCCTGACAGCCTATGTTGAGATACCCAAGAAACAGGGGAAGTCTGAGCTGGCAGCTGCTATTGCTCTATATCTTCTTTATGCTGACAACGAACCCAGTGCAGAGGTGTATGGTGCGGCCTGTGATAGATCTCAGGCGTCCATTGTATTTGATGTGGCAAAGCAAATGGTACAGATGACACCGGCGTTGCTAAAAAGGTCAAAGATTACAGCTGCCACCAAACGAATCGTCAATTATTCCAATGCAGGGTTCTATCAAGTGTTATCAGCTGAGACGGGAACCAAGCATGGACTGAATGTATCGGGTCTTGTGTTTGATGAGATTCATGCACAGCCTAATAGAAAACTCTATGATGTTTTGACAAAAGGGTCCGGGGATGCCAGAGAGCAGCCCTTGTTTTTTATCATCACCACTGCAGGAACTGATAAAAATAGCATCTGCTATGAGCTCCACAGCAAAGCCCTTGATATAAAGGCAGGTCGAAAGAAAGACCATACCTTCTACCCGGTGGTATATGGACTGACAGATGCAGATGATTGGAATGATGAATCCAACTGGTATAAAGCGAATCCTTCGCTGGGACATACCATTTCCATAGATCGGGTGAGAGAAGCTTACAAAAACGCTCTTGAAAACCCTGCGGAAGAGAATGTGTTTAAACAGCTCAGACTCAATATCTGGACTTCAGCGACAGTGTGCTGGATACCCGATCACATTTATGATCGAGGAAATCTACCCATTGATATGGAGTCACTGCAAGGCCGTGAATGCTACGGTGGTCTGGACCTTTCCAGTACATCGGATATCACAGCCTTTGTTCTTGTGTTTCCGCCAAAGGCAGAGAATGAGAAGTATATCGTATTGCCGTTCTTCTGGTTACCGGAGGATATTTTGGAACTGAGATGCAGAAGGGACCATGTGCTCTACGATGTTTGGGAGCTACAAGGCTATATCCATACTACTGAAGGGAACGTGATTCATTATGGCTTTATTGAGAAGTTCATTGAGGAGCTTGGAGAGAAGTACCACATAAAAGAAATAGCCTTTGACCGCTGGAATGCCACTCAAATGGTCCAGAACTTAGAGGGTATGGGCTTTACAGTTGTACCATTTGGACAGGGCTATAAGGACATGTCCCCACCAAGTAAAGAACTTTATAAGCTTCTTATGGAAGGGAATATCAATCATGGTGGTCACCCGGTTCTTAAATGGATGGCTCAAAACGTAGTCATGCGCCAGGATCCTGCAGGGAACATCAAACCGGATAAAGAAAAGTCGGTAGAAAAGATCGATGGTATAGTTGCTACAATCATGGCTCTTGATCGCTGTATTAGAAATAAAGACGATGACTCCAGCGTTTATGATGAACGTGGAATCATCGTCTTTTAATTACTGCTCAATTTCAATAACAGTGGGGCAATCAAGAAAGCGAGTAGCAGTCCCGACTCCATAGGAATTAACAGCGCAACGTTCTTTCTGGTTTTGATACCCAAGGATGAACTTAAATAAATATCCCATCAAGGATCCTAACCATTGGCTTTCTTGACCGGTAAATTTAAAGTCATCTTTTGGGGCTTTCGTTCTTTCCCAAATAAGAAGTAAAGATTTTACTGGCGGAATACCTAGATCATTAGCAAAGATAATGTTTGATAAAAGTATTGGGTTAGTGATTGTGTCCATACAAAAATCCCAAAGCTCACCAGAGTCAACAAAAGGTGAAGCATTTTTGTATGTAGCAGCAAAGTCATTCATGATCTGTGATTTAATGTGATTTACTTTCATGTTAAACCTCCTTTAATATGAACATACATAATATTGTATGTTAATAATATCATGAAATCATTTAAGTGTCAACAGAAAAATAAACCTTCATAAAAATGTATGTTTAGGAGTGAATATATGAACATCCCAATTATCTCAAAGTTAATAAAGGCTCGTGATAAGCCTAAAGATTACTACTCTGGCTCAAATTACACTTATCTATTTGGGCCAACGACAAGCGGAAAGACAGTTAATGAATTTACTGCTATGCAGACCACAGCGGTATATTCCTGTGTTCGTATTCTCGCAGAAGCAGTAGCATCTCTTCCGCTACATGTGTATAGGTATAAAGAAAATGGTAAAGAGCGCGTGTATAACCATCACTTGTACCATATCCTACACAATGAACCCAATACAGAAATGAGTTCCTTTGTCTTTCGAGAGACATTGATGAGCCATTTGCTTATTTGGGGAAATGCCTATGCACAGATTATCCGTGATGGTGCTGGTCGGGTGGTGGCTTTGTATCCGCTACTACCAAACAAGATGACAGTTAGCAGAGACAAAAACGGAGAAATCTACTATATCTACACCACAACCTCCGATGAGAATCCCAACTTCAAGGACTATGGTTCAGTGGTGTTAAGAAAACAGGATGTTCTTCACATTCCAGGACTAGGCTTTGATGGTTTGGTAGGGTACTCGCCAATTGCTATGGCAAAGAATGCCGTGGGTATGACCATAGCCACTGAAGAATACGGAGCCAGCTTCTTTGCCAATGGAGCTAATCCCGGAGGTGTGCTTGAACATCCCGGTGTGCTTAAAGATCCCAAAAAGGTGAGAGATTCCTGGAATGAAGTGTACCGCGGAACAGCCAATGCCCATAAGATTGCCGTTCTTGAAGAAGGAATGAAATATCAGCAGATTGGTATTCCACCGGAAGAAGCACAGTTTCTTGAAACCAGAAAATTTCAGATCAATGAAATAGCAAGGCTCTATCGAATTCCACCTCATATGGTAGGTGATCTTGAGAAATCCAGCTTCTCAAATATTGAGCAGCAATCCTTGGAGTTCGTAAAATACACCTTGGATCCTTGGGTCATAAGATGGGAACAAGCCATGCAGCGATCACTCCTACTTCCAAAAGAGAAGCAGGAGTTTTTTATTAGACTAAATGTGGACGGACTTCTACGGGGTGATTACCAAAGTCGTATGAATGGTTATTCCGTGGCAAGGCAAAATGGATGGCTTTCAGCCAATGACATAAGAGAGATGGAGGATATGAACCCGATCCCAGAAGAGGAAGGAGGAAACCTATATCTAATCAATGGCAATATGACAAAGCTGAAGGATGCTGGTCTATTTGGCGGCCAAGGCATGAGTGAGTCAGCAAATAAGAAGGGAAGTGAGGAAGGTAGATGAAGCGCAAATTTTGGAACTGGGTCAAGAATGAGGGTGAAAGAACCCTCTTTTTAAATGGAGAAATTTCAGATGAAACCTGGTATGGGGACGAAGTGACTCCAAAGCTATTCAAGGAGGAACTTGAGTCGGCTCAGGGAGATATCACCGTTTGGATTAATTCTCCGGGCGGGGATGTTTTTGCAGCCGCACAGATTTACAACATGCTGATGGACTACCAAGGCAATGTAACGGTGAAGATTGATGGTCTGGCAGCATCAGCTGCTTCTGTTATTGCAATGGCGGGAACGGAAGTACAGATGTCACCAGTGGCCATGATGATGATCCACAATCCCATGACGGTAGCCATCGGGGATTCAAAGGAAATGCAAAAGGCCAGTGAGATGCTGTCGGAGGTTAAGGAAAGCATCATGAATGCTTATGAAATCAAGACAGGTCTTACAAGAACAAAGATATCCCACTTGATGGATGCAGAGTCCTGGTTCAATGCAAGAAAAGCAGTGGAGCTGGGATTTGCAGATACAATCCTGTTTTCCGGTGAGGAGGAGAAAGTGGAGGGTGAACCGTTGGAAGCTGTGATGTTTTCAAGAGCAGCAGTAGCCAATTCACTACTAACTAAGCTTATTCCACCCAAACCAGAGAACAGAACACCTATTGAACAGTTGGAAAAAAGACTGAGCCTAATCGCTCACTAATTTGAGGAGGAAAATGATATGAACAAAATTCTTGAACTGAGAGAAAAGAGAGCAAAAGCCTGGGATGATGCGAAAGCTTTCCTGGATAGCAAAAGAGGTAGTGACGGTATGCTTTCTGCTGAAGACACTGCCACATACGACAAGATGGAAGCGGAAGTAGTCAATTTAGGAAAAGAAATCGAAAGACTGGAGCGCAGAGCGTCCATCGATGAGGAGCTTGCCCGTCCAACGTCATCTCCTATTACCAATAAGCCAGGAAGTGCCATGGGTGGAGAAGAGAAGAAGGGTAGAGCCTCCAATGAGTATCGACAAGCATTCTGGAAAGCCATGAGAAACAAGAACAGTTATGATGTGCAAAATGCCCTTCAGATTGGTACGGATTCAGAAGGTGGATACCTGGTACCTGACGAGTTTGAAAGAACCTTGATTGAGTCACTTCAGGAAGAAAATATCTTCAGAAGCATTGCCAAGGTCATCACCACTTCATCCGGGGATAGAAAGATTCCAGTGGTGGCATCTAAAGGAACTGCGTCCTGGGTGGATGAGGAAGGTCCGATTCCTGAATCTGATGACGCCTTCACTCAAGTGTCCATTGGTGCCTATAAGCTTGCAACCATGATCAAGGTATCTGAAGAGCTTCTGAATGACAGCGTCTTTAACCTTGAAGGCTATATTGCTAGGGAATTTGCAAGACGAATCGGTGCCAAGGAAGAAGAAGCATTCTTTGTTGGTGATGGTTCCGGTAAACCTACAGGTATTTTCAATGCCACTGGTGGAGCAGACCTTGGTGTGACTGCGGCTTCAGCTACAGCCATCACCGTTGATGAGATTATGGATCTTTTCTACAGCTTGAAGTCACCTTATCGAAAGAATGCCATCTTCGTAATGAACGATGCGACAGTAAAAGCCATTCGAAAACTGAAGGATGGGAATGGTCAGTATTTGTGGCAGCCTTCTATCTCTGTCGGCCAGCCTGATACCATTTTGAATCGACCTGTAAAAACTTCTGCCTATGTACCAACCATTGCAGCAGGAGCCAAGTCCATCGCCTTTGGTGACTTTGGATACTACTGGGTTGCCGATAGACAAGGTCGTTCCTTCCAGAGACTTAATGAGCTTTTTGCAGCTACCGGTCAGGTAGGGTTTAAGGCCAGCCAGAGGGTAGATGGAAAACTGATTCTTGCTGAAGCCATAAAGGTTCTTCAGCAGAAAGCGTAGGTGATGCTCTATGAGTAATGTCAAGAACTATACAGAGCAGGGTGGAGAAAAAACGGTTATTGGTGGCGAACTTTTAGTCACCTCTGAAGGGAAACTTACCTTTGATGGGGTAGAGGTTAAACCCTCTGCCCTTCAGGCAGATAGCACCGCAGCTGATGTGCCGGCACTGGTTTCTGATTTTAATGCACTTCTTGCAAAGCTTAAAGCTGCTGGGCTTATGGCATCAGAATAAGGAAGGGGGTAGTCGGTGATGTCAGCTTTACTAGAGAAAGTAAAAAAGAATCTGATCCTTGATCATAATGAGGATGATGAGCTCATCGCAAGCTACATCACCGCCGCTACCTCTTATGCAGAAGGCTATCAGAAAAAAGTATCGGGATTCTATGAGATAAATCCCATGGATCCAACTACAGAACAGGCTGTCATCATGCTATCATCTCACTTTTACGAAAGTCGGGATGGTAGCACTGGCGGCTTTTTTCAGGATAAGGTGGATGCCAGTGAGCAGGTGTGGCGTGTGGTGAACATGCTCCTTCGCATGAATAGGGATGTGGTCATATGAGTTTTGGAATGATGCAGACCTTTGTTGAAATCTATAGCACCAACTCAGCGAAAGATGAAGAAGGATTTGTGACAAAAGAAGAAGTCCTTATACTAAAGACCAGAGCCTATAAAGAAAACAGACATGGCAATGAAGCATGGAAAAACAGGGCAAGCTTTACAACAGCCACTGCCCTTTTTAGGTTTCGCAAGCCACCCGCTATTGATATCAGCACGACTCATGTATTGGTGTGTAAGGGTGAAAAGTACAATATTTTGAGTGTGGAAGATATCAGGGAAAAAGGCATGTATGTTGAGGTGCTGGCTGAAAAAGTGACAGGTTCAAAGGGGTGATGAATTTGGCTAGAGCTAGTTTCAAAATGCCGGATGAATTTTTAGAGAAACTATCGAGACTCAACAATAAGTTTGATGAAATTGTCCCTAAGGTTTTAGAGGAAGGTGCTGAGCCAGTTGTAGAAAAGGCTAAGAGCAATCTGTCTCTACGAATAGGGCAAAATACCAAAGAACCGTCAACATCAACTGGGGATCTATTAGAATCCTTGGAAACTACTAAGCCTGTTCAAGATAATGATGGTAACTGGAAACTTCGTGTGGGTATCCCTACAACTAAGGATAGAAAGGGAGTGTCCAATGCCCTAAAGGCTGCGGTCATCGAGTACGGAAAATCTGGTCAACCTCCAAAACCTTGGCTCAAGCCGACAAAAAGTGCTTCGAAAAAAGCGTGTATCGAAGCAATGAAAAAAGCCCTTGATAAGGAGATTGATAAACTATGAGCTTGCTTTCAGAACTTAATAGCATACTCGATCCTTTGGACATACCCGTAGAGACAGGTGTGTTTTCTGAATTACCGCCTGATGAGTATCTGGTGATTACTCCCATGTCAGATAGATTGGATCTCTTTGCAGACAATCAAAATTATATGATCGTGTCAGAAGCCAGATTGTCCCTTTTCATAAAGAAGAACTATAACAAGCGGAAAAAGGAACTGACAAAAGCCCTGCAAGAAGGTGGTATGACCATAACGGATAGGCAGTATGTGGGTTATGAGAACGATACAAAATTTCATCATTACGCCATTGACGTAATGAAAGAATATGAAACGGAGGAAGATTAAATGGCAACAATCGGATTGGATAGTCTTTATTATGCCAAGATTACAGAAGACCAAAATGGCATCGAAACCTATGGCATACCAAAAGTCTTGGCAAAAGCCATGACAGCGGAGCTAAGTGTGGAGCTGATTGAAGCGATTCTTTACGCAGATGACGGTGCGTCTGAAGTTGTGAAGGAATTCAAAAGTGGCGCACTGACACTTGGAATCGATGATATCGGATCCTTGGTGGCACAGGATTTGACCGGGTGTAAAATCGACAGCAACAATGTCGTTGTTTCAAGAAGTGAAGATGGAGGAAGTCCGGTGGCAGTCGGGTTTCGTGCAAAGAAAGCCAATGGAAAGTATCGCTACTTTTGGCTCTACAGAGTTATTTTCTCAGTTCCTGCCACAACCCTTGCAACTAAGGGTGACTCCATTACCTTTAGCAGTCCCACCATAGAAGGCACTGTGTTTAGACGTAACAAGCTGGATGGCGAAAACAAGCATCCTTGGAAAGCAGAAGTCACTGAAGGAGATAATGGTGTATCAGCTTCAACAATTTCAAGTTGGTTCACATCCGTTTATGAACCGGACTTCACAGCGGTGACACCGACCATTACCATCACAACCCAACCTGCAGGACTGACGGAAGTGACAGCCGGTAGTATTACAGGAAGCCTATCTGTCGTAGCTGAGTCTAACACCAGCGATCCGGCAACCTACCAGTGGTATGAGAATACCATCGATAGTACAACAGGAGGCACAGCTATTAATGGAGAGACATCGGCCAGCTTTGATATTCCAACGGATCTTCTGGCAGATACCTATTACTATTACTGTGTTCTCAGTCTTGTTGGGGCCAGTGATGTAACGACAACCGTAGCAACAGTGACGGTATCTTAATGGGAGGTAAATAGTAATGGCAAATGAAAAGATAAAAGTAGATGAGGTATCAGAAGAGAGGAGCACTACGATCAACATCGGTGGTACTGACTTCAAACTGATCCTAACAACAAAAGCGACAAAGGCGATTGCCGGACGTTATGGTGGGCTTGAGAACTTAGGGGCCAAGCTGATGAAGACCGAAAACTTCGAGATGGCATTGGACGAGATCGTGTGGCTGATTACACTTCTGGCGAACCAGTCCATTTTGATCCATAACATCAGAAATAAAGATGAGAAGAAAGAACTCCTTACCGAAGAGGAAGTAGAGCTTCTCACCACGCCTTTTGACCTAGCTGAGTACAAGAATGCCATCATGGCAAGTATGATGAAGGGAACCAAGAGAAATGTGGAGAGTGAACCCTCAAAAAACGAGGTGGTCGGGTAAGTGATGAAGAGTTATTTACCCGACTGCTCTACTACGGTACAGCACATCTCAACCGAAAAGAAAACGAGGTATGGCTGATGCCTATTGGATACCTCATGGACCTTTGGGAATGTCACAAACAGTTTATTGGTATCTCAAAACCGAGAATGGAATATTTCATTGATGATGTGATTCCAGAGTGGATTTAGTAGAATTACGCTAATATCGAAATAATTTTAATAAAAACACAGATACGGATTATTGATTACGCTGATACCGAAATATGGTGTCTTTTTTCATGCCTGAAGAGGAGGAGGTGAGTCATTATGGCAGGTGATAACAATTTTGGCTTTAAGATTGGTGTCGAAGGCGAGAAGGAGTTCAAGAATGCTCTTAGAGACATCAATCGAAGTTTTAAAGTGCTGGGTTCTGAAATGAACCTAGTCACTTCACAATTTGATAAGCAGGATAAATCTATTCAGGCGATGACAGCCAGAAATAATGTGTTGAACAAAGAGATTGATGCTCAGAAAAACAAAATCAATACCCTTGAAGCCGCTCTTAAAAATGCCTCCGACTCCTTTGGTGAAACCGATAGAAGAACGCAGAACTGGGCTATTCAACTTAATAATGCCAAGGCCGACCTCAACAAGATGGAAAATGAACTGGATAAGAATGTACAGGCCATCGATGAGATGAATCAAGGCTTTAATGAAGCAAAGGATGGTGCAGGTGGATTCGCTGATGCCGTGAATGATGCAGCCAATGAAACAGATGATGCCTCGGGGAAGTTTGAAAAACTGGGGGGCGTCTTAAAAGGAATCGGTGCAGCAATCGGAGCTACAGTTCTTGCCATTGGCTCTGCAGCAGTTGCTACTGGTGCGAGCCTCATTAAACTGGGCGATGAATACAACATGGCGGTCAATCAGATTTCAGCATCCACCGGGGCTACCGGTCAGGAACTTGAGGAGCTGGGTGAAGTCGCTCAAAATGTGTATAAGCATAACTTTGGTGACAGCTTAGAAGATGTGGCTAATGGCATATCAGAAGTGAAAAAGACAACCGGACTCATGGGCCAGGAACTAGAAAAGGCAACAGAGTCCGGTTTTGCTTTAAGGGATACCTTTGGTTTTGAACTTCAGGAATCTGCTAGAGCTGCAGGCGCGCTCATGAAGAACTTCGGAATCTCTTCTGAAGAAGCCTATAACATTATTGCAACGGGTGCTCAAAATGGTGCCGACAAAAACGGAGATCTTCTTGATACATTAAATGAATACTCAAATCAGTATTCAGCCCTTGGACTCAGTGCAGATGAATTTATCGTAGGACTTATAGGTGGTGCCGAAGCAGGAGCTTTTAGTATCGATAAGATTGGCGATGCGGTCAAGGAGTTTAACATCCGGGCTAAGGACGGTAGCAAAGGAACCATTGAAGCTTTCACATCCCTTGGGTTTAATGCCGATGAGATGACTCAGAAGTTTGCTCAAGGCGGGGAAACGGCCAGTGATGCCTTCTATTCAGTAGTGGAAAGGCTGAATGAAATCGAGGATCCCATTCTTCGAAACACCGTCGGCGTTCAACTCTTTGGTACGCAGTTTGAAGACCTCGAAGCAGGAGTCCTACCGGTCATTGCTGGCATGAAAGACAGTACCATTGCAACGAAGGATGCTTTAAGTCAGATCACTGAAGTGAGATATGATAATCTTTCAGACGGATTTGAAGGGGTGAAGCGGTCACTTCAAGGTGTGTTTCTGCCGGCAGTTAGTGAGGTGTCTGCAGGTATTACTGACCTGTTCTCGGGACTGTCCAATGGAATCAATGAAGCAGACGGTGACTTTGAGAAGATTTCAGAAGTTATTGGAGAAACGGTGAGCGGTATTACGACGCTGATAACTGAGCAGCTTCCTCAGTTTGTTACCTTGGGACTGGATATTATTTTGGCTTTGGTCGGTTCAATCGTAGAGAATCTTCCTATGATTATCGACTCTGCCATGCAGATCGTGTTAACGCTCTTAACCGCACTCATTGAGGCTTTACCACAGATTACAGAAGGGGCCTTGTACCTGGTGATGGCTTTGGTGGACGGAATTATCGCCAATTTACCAGCTCTGGTTGAAGCAGCTCTTGTGATGATTGTGACCTTGGCCACAGGAATAGCAGAGGCACTTCCCGAGCTGATTCCATCCATTGTACAGGCGATTATTCTGATTGTGGAGACACTTATTGCTAACATGGACCAGATTTTGAACGCAGCTTTTCAGCTGATTCAGGGTTTGGCAACTGGAATATTAAATGCCCTACCTGTATTAATTGAGGCTTTGCCTCAGATCATTAGTAGCATTGTGAGCTTCTTAGCTGGAAACTATCCAAAGATTATCGAGAATGGGATTCAGCTGACTATTCAACTGGCAGCTGGACTTATCAGAGCGATTCCACAGTTAGTAGCTCAACTTCCACAGATTATCACGGCTATCGTCACTGGTCTTGGGAGAGCAGTTCCTTCCATGAATGACGTGGGAAGGAATATTGCCAGAGGTCTATGGGATGGTATCTCATCCATGATAGGTTGGCTCAAGAGTAAGGTGGATAGCATGGTTGGCGGTATTGTGCGGGGCGTTAAAAGCGTTCTTGGAATCCGCTCACCTTCTAAAGTGTTCGCCGGTATTGGTGCCAACATGAGTGAGGGTATAGGCGAGGGCTTTACTGAAGCCATGAGTGGTGTGGAAAAGGATATGCAAGACACCATTCCTACGGACTTTGATTTGGACCTGAACTCTCAGGTTTCAGGAAGTCTTGGAGGTTCGGAAGGTGCAGTCTTTGATGTGACCATACCATTAACCATTGATGGGAATATTTTAACCCGTGTCATAGCCCAGCTTCAATGGAATCAGAATACAGTCACTGTTAGAAATCTTGGTGTGGCAGGATCATAAAACAGAAAGGAGGGATAAGCCTTGATTGAAATCTATGCGGGTAGTACTTTGCTTCAAAGTATCAAAAAAGTCATGAGTTCTAATGTCAGAGAAACACTGGAAGGAGAGTATACCCTTTCCTTCACGGTGCTTGCAAAATCAGCGCTGGCACTTAAGGTAAAACAGATCGCCAAGCTAGATGATCAGTATTTTGAAATTGTTCAGATATCAAAGAGCCTTCAGGGCAGCCTTCCTATCTGCTCAGTGATCTGCGAGCATGTCTCTTATGTCCTGAACCATGAGATGTATAACATTACGGAGTTTGACTTCACCGGAGATCCGGCGGCAGGACTTGCCCAGGTACTTTCAGGTACACCATTTAATGCGGGGATTGTAGATTTCACAGAGAGTGTCACCATGAAGATCAATCAGGAAGTATCAAGAAGGGCTGCTCTGATGCAGTACATTGCCATCCTTGGTGGTGAGATTGAGTACGATGGTTACAACATCAACATTCGAAGCCATAGGGGAAGTACCGATTATATTCCGGTGATGGATTCAAAGAATGTCACTAACGTGGCAGTATCCCATGATTCCAGAGAGAATGCATCTTCTTATGACATCTCATTCTTTAAGCTTTTGAACCTTGCCGTGGGAGATAATGTACAGATTGTTTTTAATCCCCTAGGAATCAATGTAAAGACGAGGATCATCTCCCTGGAATATAACCCATTTTATCGGTACAACATCCGAGTGGAAGTGGGAAGATACAGACCCAGTATTTCAGATACCTTCTATCGGATAGAAAGTTCTTTAAATAATGTGGGAAGCTCAGTGGATGACATCCAAACACAAGTAAATGACCTGGGAGTTTCCTATACCATCGTCTCTGATCTAGTGGTGACTGAAACAACCATTGATGTGACCTACACCGTTGAGAAGGGCGATACCCATCAATATCATGCCCAGTATCAATACACCACCGACAGCGGTGGGAGGATCACAAGCATCACCCTGGATAATATTTTCTCGGAGCTACTCTTAAAAGAAGTGTCCACTTTAACAGTGGATATGATGAGTTTTTATATCGAATATGCAGATGGAACAACAGCAACATACAACTACACTGTGGATAGCGGTGGAAGAATCACCAGCGTAACGAAAGCTTAAAGGAGGGCTGAACCCATGAGCTATGATCGTAATTTTAATAACACCTTGGCCATCTGGACAGCTTTTGGTGGCAGGGGCAGCATAGTGCTTCCTATTCCTACCTTAAGCTGGACCAAGAAGTACTATAATAACTTTGGATACACCCAATACGGCAGTGAAAGACAGATTAATGTCTATGATAACGGAAACGCTCAGATTGCTGTTTATTATGCCAAAACCCCATACATGTCCTACTGGAACAAGACCACCAAACAATGGACCGTTGTCAGTGTTCCTTGGTGGAGTCATGGGCAGCCTGAAATTCTTTATGCTGCTGATGGTGTCTTTATCGCAAAGATCGTGGGCCTCGCTAATATCATCGCATCCTTTGATGGGATTACCTGGCATAACGCTGGGTACTGCGCCGGAGCACAAAACGCTATGACCTGTGGTGCTTATGATATGAACAGGGGCTCAGGGGTGGTCAGCTGGTGGTACTACAAGTCACCGGTTTATTATAGCTTTGATTCTCTGGAAGAACGAACTGCCTGGACCCTGGTCGGCTCTGATGGAACCTCAGTCCCTATTTTTAAATACTTGACCCGGCACAAAGGATACTTTGTAGGTGTTGTTGGTGGTGACAAATCCATAGCAATAGCTAGCTCAGCCAGCCCTAGTCTTTGGACCACGACCATACCTGAGGATGTGAACGACACCCGGTATATGTTTATCCGGTCCGTGAATGACGTCCTCTTTGTGATGAAGTTCAATTACACCAATGTGGGCGGTGATTACACCTATTATGTAAAGCTCTGTGTGATGAGCGATGATGCCACGCAGATTACAGAGACCAATCTTTCCTGGGTAGGGGATCTGGCCAACAACAATATCCCAAATCCAAGGAACATCATCTGGATGGAGGACTGGGGGAAGTTTGCACTTCTGAAAGAGAGTATGCTCTGCGTTTCCAATGATGGGCTTTATTGGGAAGGGGTAGAACAGCCGGGATTCACCACCAGCCAGTATGACACCTTTGATGGTACCATTTATATTCCCGGCGATGGGTTCTATGCCAAGGCAAGTGGCTATGTGTATTACGCTCCGTATTAAACAAAACGATCAAGGATAATGATTAGGACGCTCTCAAATGGGCGTCTTTTTATATACAAACTTTTATGAAAGCGAGGAAAAAAACATGAGAGATATTTGGACCTTTCTTCAAATGGCTTTTGCAGCCATTGGTGGTTGGCTTGGTTGGTTTCTTGGAGGATACGATGGATTTTTATATGCCCTGATTGCCTTTGTTGTAATTGACTATCTGCTGGGAGTGATGTGTGCCATTTTGGAGAAACACCTTTCCAGCGATGTAGGTGCTCAGGGCATCTTCAAGAAAGTGGTGATTTTTTCTTTGGTAGGGGTAGCCCATATCATTGATCAGAACATCATCGGAGATGGCAGTGCCATTAGAACTGCAGTGATTTTCTTTTATCTATCTAATGAAGGAATCAGTATTATTGAAAACTCAACAAGACTTGGGCTACCTATCCCTGAAAAGCTAAGAGACATATTGGAGCAGCTAAAAGACGGAGGGGACAAGGATGGCACTAAGTAATTTAAAAACAAAGTACATGACCAGAAATGATTGTTATACAGCCGGAAGAAAGATTAAACCTAAAGGCATTATGGTTCATTCCACTGCAACACCTGGTGTGATGGCTGCTGATTGGTTCAGCAGATGGAACAAATCCTATAAGGCTGGAGAAATCAACCGTCAAGTCTGTGTCCATGCCTTTCTGGACGATAAGGAAATCTGGCAGTACCTGCCTTGGAACCATCGAGGTTGGCATGCAGGAGGAGATGCGAATAATACCCACATCAGTTTTGAGATTTGTGAGCCGGGTAGGTTTTCTTATTCTAGTGGCTCTAACATGGTGGGCTATGATGTGAAGAAAAATGAAGTCTACTTTAGAAAAGCGTTGCAGAATGCAGTAGACCTTTGTGTGTTCCTCTGTAAAGAGTACGGTCTAACTGAAAAAGACATCATCAGCCATGCAGAAGGGAATAAAAAAGGGATTGCATCAAACCACTCCGATGTTGGCCATTGGTTCCCAAAGCATGGAGAGAACATGGATACCTTTAGGGCAGCGGTAAAGAAGGCTCTATCAAAAACGGATGAAAAGGTCCAAAGCTTTCAGATTGGTGATGTGGTTTCTATTAAGCCGTCAGCTTCTAAGTATTATCCCGGTGGGCCTACTATTCCGGCATGGGTCAAAGAGCTTCACCATAAGGTAACACAGACGGAATTCAACAATAAGCCAGTAATTCATGCAAGAAAGGTATGCGTCCTTCTTGGTAAGCGAGTGGATAAGAAAACAAAGCAGGAATCAGCCGGCATTATGACATGGGTAAATGAAGATGAGCTGATTCTCGTGGATCGTATTAAAGATGACATCGAGGAAGATATCCAGTCAAAGAAATACTATAGAGTACAGGTTGGGGTTTTTAGCAATCGTGAAAATGCAGAAAACCTCATGAAAGAACTGACGAAAGCCGGCTTCAAGTGCTATGTGAAATACGAATAAAAACAAGGCTAATCAAACAAAATTTAATGTTTGGTTGGCCTTTATTTTTTGCCGGTTAGCTGTTTGCTAAGACTGATTATTAATGGGGTGGAAACCCTTGCAATGCTTGACTTATAGGGGCTTTAGAGTGATATATAGACTACCCCAAATAGAAAGGAGGACGCAGCATGCGAGTTAGGGTAATCAAACCGATTGCACCAAAAGAGAAGAAATTAAAAGTATGTGCATACGCTCGAGTTTCAACAGATAGCTTGAAGCAGGAAGACTCTTTAGAAAATCAGTCATCGACCTATGAGCGTAGTATTACATCAAATCCTGCCTATGAATATGTAGGCATTTATGCAGACCAAGGCATCTCCGGTTACTCAGAGAATAGACCAGCATTTAAGTCTATGATTGAGAAAGCCAGAGCAGGAGAGATTGATCTCATCATTACAAAGTCGGTTTCAAGATTTGCACGAAATACCGTCACCGTTCTAAAAGTTGCAAGAGAACTTAAGGAACTGGGTGTCGGTATTTTTTTTGAAGAACAAAATATCAATACGTTATCAGGGGACGGTGAGATGATGCTTACTGTCCTCGCTTCTTTTGCCCAGGAAGAGTCCAGAAGCATGAGTGAAAATAACAAGTGGACCATGAAGAAGAAATTTGAGCGGGGTGAGATTATGGTCAACACCAAGCGCTTCATGGGCTATGACAAAAACGAGTATGGTGAGTTGATCATCAACCCTGAGGAAGCAAAGATCGTACAGAAAATTTTTGACATGTACCTTCAGGGAATTGGGTCATTCAAAATAGCTGCAAAGCTAAATGAAGAGGGGGTTCAGACGATAACCGGAAAGAAGTGGCAGGATACTACAATCAGAGGGATGCTAAAAAATGAGAAGTACAAGGGGGATTGTATTCTTCAGAAATACTACACTCCTGAAAACATGAGAGGAAGAACCGTCAGGAACAACGGTGAGGTTCAAGCCTACTACATTGAAGAAAACCATCCAGCCATTGTAAGCATTGAGGACTGGGAGAAGGTTCAGGAACTCATGGAAAAGCGAAAGAGAAAAAGAAAAATAGGTACAGGTGGAGTAGAGAAGTACAAGAACAGATACCCCTTGTCAGGAATGTTGATTTGCCTACACTGCGGAAAGACCCTAAGACGAAAGCAGGTCTACAACAAGCGCATTGAGTGGTGGTGCTCCACCTACATTACTAAAGGAAAATCCGCCTGCAAAGGGATAAAAATAGCTGATGAAATCGCATCAAAGAAAAACATTACAGAGCAAACGGTGATAGAGGAGGTTATGATCGATGGCGAGAAGCATTACAGTTATACCAGCAAGGCAGACTACGACAGGGGAATCAGAAACGAACCAGATGCCCCAATTAAAAAGAATGGCAGCGTACTGCCGCGTGTCAACAGACAACGAAGAACAGCTATTAAGCTATGAAAACCAGGTAAGATATTACACGGAATACATCAACAACAGCCCACTTTATACAATGGCCGGCATTTATGCCGATGAAGGGATTTCAGCCACCAATACAAAGAAGCGTGAGAACTTCAATCGAATGATAAAAGATTGCAGAGATGGAAAAATCGACATGATTATTACCAAGTCCATCAGCCGATTTGCAAGGAACACCCTGGATTGCTTGAACTTTGTTAGAGAGCTGAAAGAACTGGGCGTGGGGGTCATATTCGAGAAGGAGGCAATAAACACACTCGATGCCAAAGGAGAGGTGCTACTCACCATTCTCTCATCCCTTGCTCAAGATGAAAGCAGATCCATCAGTGAGAACTCCACCTGGGGGATTAGAAGACGCTTTGAAAACGGACAGTTCAAGATGAGTACAAAACGCTTTCTGGGTTACGACACCGATGAAAATGGCAAGCTGGTCATCAATCGAGAACAGGCGAAAATCGTAGAGAGAATCTACGATGAATACCTATCAGGCAAGACAGTAGATCACATCAAGCGAATGCTTGAAAGAGAAGAAGTAAAGAACTGGAATGGCAAACCTAAATGGCAGGCAACAACGATTCAAAGTATGCTTGGGAATGAGAAGTACAAAGGGGATGCCATTTTACAAAAGAGCTATACGGTCGATTTCCTGACTAAAAAGCGAGCAAAGAATGAAGGGCACATCCAGCAGTACCACATCGAAGAAAACCATGAAGCCATTATTGACCCGCTGATTTGGGAAGCGGTTCAGCTGGAATACGATAGAAGGAGCAACTACATTGAGGAACATGGGACCAACTCATACTCACACAATCCAGAAAGAAACTTCTTTGCAGGAAAGGTAGTCTGCGGTACGTGCAATCAGGCATTCACGAGAAAAGGCTGGAAGTCAAAGAACAGCTACAGAAAGGTTTGGCAATGCCAGGAACGGTACAGGGTCAAAGGAGTTCAGGGTTGCACCAACAGACACATTGATGAAGTGATTTTGATTGATGCCTTTGTCATTTCCTGGAATGCACTCCTCGATAACCGAGAAGAGCTTAAAAAGAAGTGGGAAACTACTGCAGAGTTTGGAAATCCCATGGAACAGTACAGAGCTGTCCAGTTTGCAGATATCACAGAAGATGCAAAACACATCAAAGAAATCGATACGGACTTCATCTTAAGAACCTTGGATCACATCAAAGTTTATGAAACGGGGAAGATCATCATCCGGTTTATGGATGGAACGGAGATGGAGTGTAATGGGGAATAATAAGGGATTAGCTGGCTGACTTGGATCAATGATCTGAGTCGGCTTTTTTAAATTTAGGGATTGACAATATCAATCATCGATATTACAATATCAATATATGATATCAATAATTGATGTTGAGTTGAGGTGAATAAATTGGCAAAGAAAGCTCTGGATGGTTTAACAGAAAGCATGTTTTATGTTCTTATGGGATTTTTAAGAAATGAGATGTGCGGAACGGACATAGTTGAGTTTATTGACAAAAAGACTGATGGTAGAGTTAGTCTAGGTCCTGGGACTTTATACACGATTCTTGCACGTTTTGAAGATGAAAAAATAATTGAAGAAACTGCAGTTGAGGGTAGAAAGAGAACATATAAAATAACAGATAGAGGAATCGAACTTTATAAAACAGAGCTTTTAAGACTTAAAGCTTGTGTTAATGACGGAGAGAGTGAGGATATACTATGAAGTTTATTAGAAAATTGATGCCAGTTAATGTCTATGATATTGCCCAAACACAAAGTTATCTGAGTGATATGGCTTCAAAAGGTTGTTTTTTTAAGAAACTTGCTACATTTGCATATTTTGAGAAAGGGGAACCAAAAGGAACTACTTATAGATTAGAGCCTTGTAACTGCTAAAATAAAGTATACAGATATCGTCTGATAAAAATGAACACTTTTTGCACTAAATAAGGAACTCATCCATTATGATAGATATATTAATGGATGGGAATACGTGTGTACGATTACGAAAGCATTTCATGTTTATAAAACCAATAAAAAGGACTGCACAGAAATTCATACAGATCCAATTACGCAGAGTTATGCGTTTGAATATTTAAATAAAAATCTGAAGTTTTCTTATATGATATCGATATTGTTATTGCCTTTGGCTGCGTTCATGATACTTTATTCAGTCTTTTTCCATAGTCATCCAACTTTATTTGCTGTGCAATATGGTAATGTTACCCAAAAAGTCATGGTATTGTTATTGGCTTTCTTCACAATAAAACAAGTAATTAGCAATAGGAAGAAAATTAATTTGCTTTTGAATAGACTTAAGACAGGATCAGAGATATCCCAAAGAAGCAGCTATGAACCTAATTATACTCCCTATATATTTAACGGCTTGATTATTTTATTCTCGGTTTTGACAATTTGCACTTCCTTTTTAATGATAACTACTGGTTGGGAGAAGAATCTAGCAGAATATAATAGTAGTACGCCTACGATACAATTAGCTAACATTGAAAAAGCCCAAAACTTTGAAATAGAAAACGATGGTTACAAAAGCAATCACATTTCATATGACTGGACAGAATTAGCTCCTGCGATATATGAAATAAGAGAAAGGGGTCTCGTTGCGGGACAAATGTGGGAAGATCAGTCTGGCAGGTATTCACCATCACTAAGCACCGAATTTTATCAACTACGATTTGGATTTCTTAGAGAGGCATTGTTGGAAGATTTGATCGATAATGCACTTGAGCTTTATAGGTTTGAACCAATACTTTATCAAGAACTGTTACATACAAACTTTGACAAAGCTGTATTTATTCAAGTTAAGGAAACTCAAATGTTCTTTGGCAGATTGGGTAAGAATGTAATCTATATCAGATACCATGGATATGAGAATTTATCACTGCATTTTGATCAAATTTATGATAGTGTAAGAAACTATAAGTAATTAGGATGTATTTAGATGAAAATACAGTTCGTTTAAACGAAGCAGAATTCTTGAATGAGCAGTCATACAAGTTGCAGTAGTATTATGAGCAACTGGTAATGAGGCTTATTGAGAAGGGTATGGTCTTTGATGATAAAGCTAACATTAAATTCAAATCAGGTGTAGATTGAGAGTAGAATATAATTTTTTGATTCAATTCAAAATTTATATTCTTTTTCTTGACTAAATGCAAAATATATATTACAATCAGATGGAATATATATTTTGCATTTATTTATTCGAAATCGAGGTGATTTATATAGTTAGGAACAGTGTTAAACTAAGCCGTAATGAAAAACAACTCACTCAAGAAGAACTTGCTGAAAAAGTAGGTGTAACAAGACAAACGATTGGTCTTATAGAGAAAGAGAAATATAACCCAACAATAGCCTTAGGGCTTAAGTTATGCAAAGTTCTCAATAAGTCTCTTGATCAATTATTTTGGTTAGAGGAGGATGGAAATGAAAAATGATGAGAGAGTAAGTGCAGATGTTAAAATAGCGAAAAGCATTGGCTATACGATTTTTTGGTTTGGAATATTTGCAGTGCTATTGTATCGGTGGTTTGTCTTGAATCAAACCCTTATGGATACACTTGACTTCTTTTTAGTTTGGTTTATTGCATCGTTAGCACAATTTTTTGCTTTAGCGATTAAAGGTATTCCCATGACGTATCCTGTTCCAATGAACAGAAAAGAGCAGATCTACTATGTTTTTTTTATTCCATTATTGACCGGCATACTATCAGGGATTATAGTTTTTTCAAAGATAGGGATGGATATTAGAGGTGTTTTAGGCGGTTTTATAGTGACTTTTTTTAGCACGCTATTTCTATTTTTTCTATATAAGATTATTCTGCACTTATGGGAAAAAAGAAACATGTAGGCACCATGAAAAAATAAATTATTTATGACAAAATTGATTAAAGTAAAAATTAATAGGAGGAATCATGTTTATGTTAGAGGTGAACAATCTTGTAAAAAATTATGGAAAAAAGGAAGCGGTTAATAATATCAGTTTTAACATAAAACCAGGAGAGATTTATGGGTTTTTAGGGCACAATGGAGCAGGTAAGTCAACGACAATAAAAGCATGTACGGGACTTCTAAAACCCACCTCAGGAGCTATCAAAATATGTGGTTATGATATTGTGAGTCAGCCGCTAGAAGCCAAGAAACATTTTGGTTATGTTCCTGAGAATCCATATCTATATGATAAACTCACAGGTAGAGAGTTTTTAAATGTGGTTTCGGATGTTTACTTGAAAAGAAAAAACAATGATACAGTAAAAAAAATTAATTCGCTACTAGAAGACCTTCATATGACTAATGATGCTGATAAACTCATCGGAACCTATTCACATGGTATGCGAAGAAAAATTACTCTTTGTGCTGCTCTTTTGCATAATCCTTCAGTTATTTTTCTTGATGAACCTACAACGGGTCTCGATGCTTCAAGCGCAAGAGCTGCAAAAGATTTGTTTAGAAAGTATGCAGATGAAGGTTCAGCCATATTATTCACAACTCATGTACTAGAAATTGCTGAAAAACTATGTGACAGAATAGGTATAATAAATCAGGGTGAATTGTTAGCAGAAGGCTCATTAGATGAGCTGAGAGAAAGATATAAAACTTTTGGTCCAACACTGGAGGACATTTTTTTGAATATAACTGATAGTAGGAAGGAGGGAAAAAATATATGAGCTATATTAAGTGGTTTATAAAATTGAGATTTTTAATCCTAAAAAATAGTTTGTGGAAAGATACAAAAGCAATTGCGAGGACACTATCAATCACTGGCGCAATAATAATGGGTCAAATCTTATTAACTCAAATACTTTACAGAAATATTTTTGGTAACATAATCATTTCGGATGAACTGTTTAATGGGATGCTAATTGTATTCTTTTTTGTGGCTATTATCTGGATATATCTTGTATCTTTTGTACAAAGTATCAGCACTTTTATTCGAAATTTTTATAAATCGCCTGATATGAATTACTTAATCTCAATTCCAGTTCCATTAAATTATGTTTTTCTGTTTAAGTTTTTTGAACATATGTTTAGCAGTATTAGATCTATGCTGTTTTTGTTTTTTCCTTTTCTTGCAGCATTAGGAATATGGGTAAACGCCCCATTAATTTATTACATTTCAATAATACCATTATATTTTATTGTTTCGATAATACCTTGTGCAATAGGTGTTATGGTTGCGATGATAGGATTAAGATTGGTACCAATAAAAGTATTCAATATAGTGACATCGATTTTCACTTTTGTCATAAATGTAAGTTTTGCAGTGCTTTTTTCTCGAGCGCAGGATATATCCACTACTTATATAATAAAGTTTATTGAAATGTTAGAGAAACCATTGGTGTCTGATATAATTCCTGTAACAGCGAGTATAAGACTTTTTTATTCTATGGTTATTGGTGAGCGGCCTACATATGCTGCACTGTTTTTATTGATCGTATCAATACTGTTTATAACGATTGCATTTATTATGTCAAAGAAAATGTTTTTTGAAGGTTGGGCAAAAAACCAGCTTGTTGAAACCCATGATAGTAAGAAAAAAGTAATTGAATCTGATAACTGCAAAGAATCCAAAAGCAATGAAATAATCGAGTGGATAAAAACTGAATGGAAGATAGCAATTAGAAATAATGAAATGATTATGGGTTCAGCCTTTATGTTTTTTTTCTATTTGTTCGCGATATTTGCTTTTTTGTATGGTGATCTATTCTCGAACAATCCATTGCTAGGTGTTTCTTTGCTAACAACCATTGCGTCAATATTTAATATTATTGCTGTCTCGATGCTGTTTATCCCTATTGACATAGCAAAGGATAAAAGTTTTTGGAAGAAACGTTACTGGCTTCTCAAGGTTATGCCATTAGAAGGAGAAAAAGTATTTAATATACAGTGTAATATGTTTTTTATTCCTGCTTATATCATAAGTGTTGTGGGCATTGTTGCTTATTCAGCAGTAAATAGCATAGGCATATATTCGATATTACTATCAATCTTGGGCATGTTTTTTATACTTTACGGAAGTTCAGCAATATTTATATCAGGTGAACTATTATCATTAACTGATTTTTTTGAGAATAATACTTTTTTAGGTAATCTTATTACTTTAATACTTCCTCTACTTTATGGCATTTTATCTGCTGGAAGTATAGCTTTGTTTCTGGCTAAAGATATTGTATCAGAGATTATCATTCTATCTGATATAAGTGCTATCTTAAATCTCCCTATTGTGACTATACTTTCAGTTACAACAGTAGTCGCAACATATTTGCTGTCAAAAACAGTCTTCATAAGGGTGTGGAAACAGTTGGAAATCTAAAAGGCTATTATAGTACTTATGGGAATCTTGGTTTCATCACCGAAAGATGTACTTAACATAATAGTTTCTCTAAGTGCTGTTTTAATAATAGGAGGGGGAAAAATGTGGAGATTAAGATTATATTTTTTTAGCAAGTATGTAAAATATATAGGAATTGTAGCTCTAGTTTTATCATTCTTTAGCGATTCCATCATTTTCGTATTGTTAGGTTTATTTGGACTTGCAGCTTTTATTGAGGTTGCTCTTACCTTTTCAACCTTAAAATGTGCAATCCTTCAAATGATTGGCATCATCAAAGTAAAAAAACGATATGGAAAAGACATTCCAGGCTTAGATAACTATAGAAGTTGTATACAATATGATTTGCCTTTTGAAGGAGTATGGACAGTTGTTAATGGTTGTTTTACAAAAGAATTTTCACATTCATGGGGTGTACCTACACAAAGATATGCTTATGATTTTATTATGCTAGATGAAAGTGGAAAATCATATACTGATAACCCAAAGCATCTAGAAAACTATTGTTGTTATAATAAGGAGATTCTTTCTCCAGCTGATGGTATAGTTATAGAAGTTTTAGAGCATGAAGACGAAACTATTATACTTGGAAAAGGCAGGTTTTTTAATCGAGCAAAACATATTGCTGGAAATTATATTGTGATTAAGCATAGTGATAATGAGTACAGTACATTGGCACATCTAAAAGATAATAGTATCGTTGTTCGTGTCGGTGATAGAGTATTAAAAGGACAAAAGATTGCATCTTGTGGAAATACAGGGAATTCCTCTGAACCACATTTGCATTTTCAATTGCAAGATGGGCCAAGTTTTTATGATAGTGCAGGACTTCCAATTAAATTTTGTAATATTAAGTTGGAAACTCCTTTGAAGTACAAAAATAGTGATCCACGCCCAAATATGGAATCAAGTAAAATACCTGAGGGATATATCACCAGAGGTTATAATGTATCAAATAATTGAGCAGAGTTGTTAATGTTTTACATATGTCATTTTCGTAAAAATTGCCCAAAATTCTATTGATATATTACCTCAGACGTATGGTGTCAAAAACAGCATATGACCTCATATCCTCTCAAGTCACCTACAGGCTTTTGTAAGTAAAAATGGAGGGATAGGAAATGAGTATTTACCCCGGTTACAGTACGATTTGCTATTTTATATAAAGGTTATGTGATACCGCATGTGGAGACGGTAGTATTGATAACAAGGGTTTAAAACAGGGTGTCTGGAAAGGCTTGATATAAGGCTTTTGTGTGATTATGAGGTTGAATTCTGAAGAGTAAAAAACTTGATTTTTTGGCTTCGTGGGAACATGTCGAAACAAGCTGCAATGCTTGTGACAGAGCGATTTAGATGTCAGTGGTTAGTGAGTGGTCGATTTAGATGTTTTTTTAGAAATTTTAAGGTTGAGAAATCAGGTTAGATGTTATGTACTATTAGGCCGTTTATTCACGGGTTAGATAAGAAAAAACAATTTAGGCCACTTATCATTAATGTAAAATGTTTATTGGGGGAAGGTGAGAACGATGGGAAATGAAAAACCAAAACTAAAAGTTATAATAATCCCTCCTACCCGTCAACCTTTGAAAAAGGTTGGTATACACTGCCGCGTCAGCACAACGCATGAATCACAAGATGATAGTCTGGATATTCAAATAAAAACATTAAAGCAATATGTAGCTTATAGTCCAAAGTGGGAATTATGTGAGGTCTATACAGATAAAGATTCCGGTGGTAATGTGTTCCGCCCTGGATTTCAGAAGATGATTTTTGACTGCTACGAAAATCGCATTAACATAGTTTTAGTAAAAACCATTAGTCGCTTTGCCAGAAATACTGTTGATTTGCTTGAAACAGTAAGTAGACTCAAGGGATTAGGTGTTGAGATAATATTTCACCAGGAGAACCTAAGAACATGTGAAGCAGATAATGATATACTTATATCGGCACTCAGCGCTATTGCCCAGGCTGAAAGTGAATCGATGGGTGAAGTGATCAAGTGGGGTTTAAAACGCGGTTTTTTATCAGGGAACTCTAAGCTGTATTCCCGCAAGTGTTTTGGTTATAAGCATAATGAATATGGAGAGCTCATTATTGATGAAGGACAAGCGGAAGTCGTTCGTACGATTTTTGATTTATACTTAAGCGGCCTTAGTGTTCTTCTTATTATCAGGGAACTTGTGAAAAGAAAAATGAAATCACCGCAAGGCAACGATAGATGGTCAAAACATGCTATTCAGAGAATATTAACCAATGAAAAATATATTGGGCGTGTGTTATTGGGAAAGACCTGTACCGGTGATTTTCCAAATAATAAGCAACAAAAAAACGATGGTGGTCAAGACCAGTTCTTAATGAAAAATGCTCACGAGCCGATTCTTGCTAAAAGAAATAAAAACTATTCTTCATTGCTGATGGAGAAATATACCGAGATCCGAAGTCCATATGTGCAATCATTGGTTTGTCTGATTC
Organism: Dethiosulfatibacter sp.; assembly: GCA_019084435.1. Next base: position 3,529 of record JAHRFV010000153.1, on the reverse strand, counting down.
TTGGGTTCCGTGGAGAAGAAAAGATCATTCCCTGGATGGTTGATAGGTTTTATGAAATGAAGAAACTATACCCGGATGAATCCTATGACCAAGGTCCGTTGCTTGCTTTACATGAATTGAATAGCCGATTATATGGGAAGTGATTTTTACCTCAAAATGACTTGTCAATACGATTGTGTTTCATGATTGATAAAAGGATGTGAGAAAATGAAAATTGCACTAACGAAAAAATTATCAGAGGCTGTGGGTGTAAAAGCTGCTTTTGCACAAGAAAATGAAAACCCGTTGTTTTCATGGACTGCAAACTGGACAAAGGTGTGGGATAATCGCAGAACAGAGGATATGATTGTGTTGGTGAACAATGCTACTCGCTTCACGGTAGCAATTTACCAAGTTAAAAAGAAAGACCTAAAAAACCTTGAAGAGATGATGAAAAAGGCGATTTCCAATACACTGTTGTTTATGAATATAAACCCGGAGATAGTTGAAGAATATATGCGATTAGCGGGAGATGTTGAGTTGGCGCAAAATCGCGGCAGACAAACGGCAGCATGGGTATCAAAAGCGGGACTGGAATGTAGTTTCTATGTTGGACGAGAATACAACGGCATTGAAAAGATGTTCTGTGACACGGTAGGGTCTCTTATAAATTATCATCATGTCAATATTACCAAGACCAGAGATGAGGGCTTCGTTCCTTACCGGGAAATGATTAACGCACTAACTGAGCTAACAGGAAAGCCCGCCTATAAATACCGTGCCTTTGAATTGTCAGCCACACTTGATTTGGATGTATACAAAGCGGTACGAAGAATCATTGTTCCTGCTAATCTGAGTTTTGAACGGTTACATAATGTGCTGCAAACCGTATTTAGCTGGAAGAATCATCATCTTTATGACTTTGCCATACATCAAGGTGATAAATACGATCCTGCTATCCGAGTTGTTCAAAATAGGGAGTGCTTGGAGTACGATGAGAATGCAGTTCTTATGGAAGGGCATACATTGTCCGAGTTTTTGCCTGAATACAAACATGTACTGTATACCTACGATATGGGGGATAACTGGGAGCATGAAATCGAGTTGGCGCAAGTGATTGAGGATTACGACAAGGAGTCGCCTTTCTTGGTGGAGGTGATTGGTCAAACGCCACCGGAGGATGTTGGCGGTGTAGGAGGATATGTGAATTTCCGTGAAATTATGCTGGATCCAAGTAATCCGGAATATAAGGAAATGAAGGAATGGGCCAGGTTTTGGACACCAGAGCTTAGCGATTGGGAAAAACGTCCAAGAGTGATACGTCTTTGATGTTTTTAGACATCAATATCGTTTTCCCAAGAGAAGCAGAGCTACGATTGGTAGAAAACGACTGCAGAGTGTGTAGTATTGATGTCAAGGGTGGAGAAATAATATAATAAGAAACCCCGTAATAAAGGGTTTTTTAGCGTTTTGCTACTTAGTGCAATAAAAATTGCAGTTTGTCGTAAATTTATATTATAAACTAGTCCATAACTTTATTTGGCGTGCAAATATTTTTACCATAGAAGAATTATGTGCTAATCCTGTCTTTGACACTTGCAAAGCATAAAAAGCTTGAAACCTATTGTAAATATTAGAATTCAAGCTTTGTGTTTATGTTAAAAAAGTGCGTACTTTTTTTTATTTTTTAGTACATGTATTTAGTAGTTAAAGTAAGTGTAAAATAGTTCTCGAGGGTTCTTGTTTTAGTAGACAAAAATAGAGAGAGTGCCGTAATATCAATGTATACCACTAAATACACATTAGAAAAGAGGCGCTCTCTCATGAGACAAATTATATCAGATATTATTGAAATGTTAAGGGGAACAACTGATTTAATTAAGTTGAGGAAGACTTAAAATTATACATGTTTGAAACGATGTCAGAGGCGCTTGGAGACGTACTGACAGAAATTAATCAGACGATGAAAAAGAACCCTTGTGATGAAGGTTGGGAAAACGTTCATACCGACAGTAAAACGGTGAATTTCAGCTTTGGCCCGGTCACTTATCATCACACAACTATGCGTGATGGAAGAGGTGCCTTGCGGCACCCCTTAAACGAATGGCTAGGCATTGGAAAGTACCAACGTCATAGTGCTCTCGTGGAGGTTAAAGTCGCTGAGATGGCGACAGAAATGGACTATAGAGAAACAGCACGCGTGTTAAAAGAGTGGACAGCTGTAGATATGAGTCATACAACAGTAGCGAATATCGTGAAGCGTGTTGGTAAGAAGCAAGCAGATGCGGATCAACACATGGTTGAGGCACTCGATGCCGCTGATTGTTTACCGGAAGGTAAAAAGGTTGATGTGCTGTTTGTGGAGGCAGATGGCGTCTATGTCCGTAGCACAAAGCGTCGAAAAGGCATTGAAGTGTCCCAAGCGATTGTGTATGAGGGATGGAGTCAAAACGGGAAGCGTGTCGCTTTAAAAGCGCCCATGGTTGTGATGAGTACAGAGGCCATAGATGACTTTTGGAATGAAGTACAGACAATGACAGCGATGACCTATTCCCTTGAACAGACACAGGTGGTAACGAATAGTGATGGTGGTGTTGGATACGGGGAGGAACGGTTTAAAACAACCTTCTCCCAATCAAGTAAAGAGGTATTGTGCCAGATAGATAAATACCATGTGTCCCAAGCGATTATTCGTACGTTTGGCGCTAAAAAAAGTGATATAAAGACACATATTAAAAAGGCCATTGAAGCGCATGATCACGATCAATTTATCTTGTGGATGGATACGTATGAAAATACAGAGGATGATCCGAAAAAGCTCAAACGACTCAGTGATTTTAAGACGTACATACTGAATCATTGGCATCGGTATTTTGACTGGCGTGATAAAGTAGCTCACGTTCCTGATGGCGCGCGCACCCTTGGTGCGATGGAATCAAATCAACGCCGTGTCTCCTATCGGATGAAAAAGCGAGGGATGCATTGGAGTCAAGCAGGTGCATTAGGTATGGTGAAGCTTCTTCAAGCCCGTGCGAATAATACGTTAAGAAGCATGTATTTAAACCACTCAGCGCTTAGTCAGTATAAACAAAAAGACATGAAGAAAAGCGTTCGTATGTCCTATCACTTATCGCAGAAAACACGTCCATCTGTCGGTGCTACACAAGGTGGCATACCGATCAACGGTGCACATTCAAGCGCGATTGGACAACTGGTTAAGAGCCTCTCTCTTAGCTAAGCCTACCGTTCCCCTTATGTAAGGTTTTCGGGTTGTGAAAACGTTACGTAAGGGGAATGGCCAGCAAACGTCAGTGCGGTAGCAAAAAACGCTGAACTCGGAAATAAACGCGCACTCAAATCTTTATTTGATAATCTTACCGAGAACAACTTGACACAAACCTAGTTAAAAAATGTAAGTGTACAATACATATGTGACAAAAAAGAATAAAAAATGAAAGGGACTCTGTTATAATGTTAATCACGACAAAAACAAACATAACGGAGGAAACCCCTTTCATGAAGTCTATTGTAACAGAAGAAATGCGTTTTA
>JAHRFV010000247.1 GCA_019084435.1 Dethiosulfatibacter sp. | reverse complement strand
CTATGCAGATGGTGAAAAACGTTATATTATTGCACCACTCAAGTTAAAGGTCGGCGATGTTATTTTCTCTGAACCAGTCGCATTTCGCCTGAATGCAATCGCAGGGTTGAGTAATTTCCTTCTTTAGCCATCAGCTGAGCGCTGGCTCCGGCGGAACGAACCATTTGAGCACCTTTGCCGTTTTTAAGTTCAATACAGTGAACCGTTGTACCAACGGGAATGTTTTTCAGTGGCAAACAGTTACCAATGGTAATATCTGATTCTGGTCCAGAGAAAATAACATCGCCGACCTTTAACTTGAGTGGTGCAATAATATAACGTTTTTCACCATCTGCATAGTGAACCAGTGCTATATTTGAGCTTCTATTTGGATCATATTCAATCCCGGCAATTTTTCCGGGGATGTTATCTTTATTTCTTTTAACTTGCCTTTCTCCTGGATATACGATTGGTTCATCCGGATTGATCGGAGTTGCATTATGGATTGCCGCAATACTCCTGTTAGCAATATCTTCAACTTCCTCATGAGTTGAAAACATTTCCGGATTGATAGCAATGAATATCTGGCTGCTTCCAGCTGAGCTCATTTTACCTTTAACTTCTTCATCAAGAGCTGGTGTATTAAGACCATTTGCCAATACCGCACCAATAATATCCAAAGCTAATGCTAGACCAGATCCTTTCCAAAAGCCTATAGGAAGCGCTCTTCTAGTTTCTTCAATTTCAGCAGGAATAACTGTCAGTTCACCATATTTATTGTAACCACCTGGAAATGGTAAGGTTTCTCCAGCCAATCGAGTCGTTTGAAGCTTACCATATGAGTATTGGGATAAGGCCATATCCAATACGAGCGCACCCTCATCTCTGGGAACAGAAAAGCAGACAGGGTTTAATCCTACACAGGGCTCAATTGATCCCCAAGCTGTCACAGCTGACTCGGTATTACTCCAACACATGCCAATCATGCCACGATTTGCTATCTCCCATGCGTATGTCCCACCTCGCATCCAATGAGATGTGTTTCTGACTGAGACTAATCCCATACCATGAATTTTTGCTAATTCGACCGCTCTTTGAGATGCGTGCATGGCATTGATGACACCTATTCCTCTGTTGCCGTCGTAATTTTCCGCAACACCAAAAGCCTTGCGTAGCTCAAGCTGCCCATTCAGGTTAACCCATCCGTTCTTGACAGCTCTAATAAAAACAGGTATGCGATTTAACCCATGCGAATAGATTCCGTCAAGAGCGGTAGAACTGTGTATTTGAGCGACCAAGTTCGCCTGCTCTGAAGTCAATCCTGCATTGAGTAATGCCTGTTCTATGGTTCCTTTGAACTCGTTATAGTCGATTCTCATGTTTCACCCTCCTCAGCAAAAATAATATTATTGACAAATCAAATCCCAAGCAAAAAACCCCGTGTACCGGGTTTTCTGTTTGTCAGAATTTTATTGTCAAGGTAACTCTATCTGGTATACGCCATCTTTAATGATACACACATCATCAAAATAGACTGAGACATCCAAGAAAACGAAATCGATATGAAATGAGCTGGCGCTTTTCCCGTTCAGACTGCGGTTGTCGCCTATCGCAATATGAGCTGTTCCCATTTTTTTTCCAACTTCTCTTGTATTTGGCACTATTCTGCAAGCTGGGTTTGTCCCTAATGCGAATTGGGATGCTGCGTTATAACCTGCTTCGTCCTTGCTCATCAATAACTCTCTTAATGCTAAGGCTTGCTTACCTCCCTCAATATTCACAATTCGTCCTTTTTTTATCTCAATTTTCAAGGGCTCTGTAATTAGACCTAATTCATCTGCAATATAAGGTGATACCACCACCCCTTCAGATTTTCCTTCCAAGGGTGCAAGGGTGGATTCTCCATCAGGAAGACCAGAAAGCATTCCAGGCTTTGTAACAAATCCTGTTTGTGCAATCGCACTTCTTCCTTCAGTCCACATTGTCAAATCTGTACCTTTCGGAGTGGTCAATCTGATTTTGTTTGTTTTTGTTAACAGTTCAGCCAGAAACTCACTGACTTCTCTAACTTTGCGATAATCCGCGTTTATACCACCATTAAACATCATGTCTTCGGTAAAGTTTCTCATATTGGCTATTCTGGTGCCCATTTTCATAGCCTCTCTAGTTGCGTTTGTGTGCGTTATGCTTTGAGTAGATTGGTTGATGACTACATCAGCAGCTGCCATGGCTGCTGCAACAGGTGCAGGTAGTTCTTCTCCACCTATGCTCTGAGGTTCCATCGTAATTACCATTACCTTGCTACCAGCTGAGACAGCGCTGTAAGCAATTGCCTCTGTGATAGTGCTAGGTCTGGCTGTGTCTGTCACTATCAATACCAATTCATCTTTTTTTAATTCTAACACCTGATTGATCAGCATGTTTGCAGCAAAAGCCATTCGAGATAACTTCATATTATTCTCCTCCAACTTACTTTAATTTAATATTTCAGCTTTGGACATTCTCAAACCTCTAACAAAGGCAAATCCTACAGAAAATACAGCAAATGCCAACAAAACTGAGCTTATAGGAGATGCTGTCGCTACGCCCCAGAAACTTCCTTCGGAGATGATAAGGCCTCTACGCAAATTCGCTTCCATAAGAAAACCAAGTACAAAGCCCAGTACAACAGCGGTATGTGGTATTTCCATTTTTCTTAGCAAGACACCCACAACTCCAAATGCTAGGGTTACCCCTATACTAAAGAGCTCGCCACTGTATGCAAAAGCACCAGTATAAACCAAGGCAATGACTGTTGCAATCAACACAGGTTTTGAAATGCTTGTAATCTTAATAGCAAATTTAATAAACATATACCCTACTAAAAACAAAAATAGATTGGCAAAAAACAAGGAGACGAATATGCCATATGGTATTTCAGGCGTATTGATAAAGAGCATTGGCCCCGGACTAACGTTATGTATCATAAGAGCCCCGAGCATTATGGCAGTCGAGTTTGACCCAGGAATCCCCAATGCAAGCAATGGAACCATCGCACCACCTGTAGCCGCATTATTGGCTGATTCCGGCACTGCTACCCCAATAATATTTCCCTGTCCAAAGCTTCGTGAATTCTTGCTGACACGTTTTGCCTCGCTATAAGAGATAAAAGCAGCAGTTGTTGCGCCCGCACCAGGCATAACACCAATTATAGTTCCAAAAATTGACCCAAATACATTCCATTTAAATAAACTTTTAATTTCTTTCCATTTTGGAAAACTGGTATCCGGATCTCCTTTAAGTTCAAAAACTTCTCCACCTAGCAATTCCTGCGCCTGCTTGAACATCTCGCTTATTGCATAAAAACCCATCATAAGCGCTACCATGTCAAAACCTGAGTTCAGTGACATCACTCCAAAAGTAAAACGAGGAACACCTTTAATGGGATCAAATCCCACGGTAGATAAAAATATGCCGATGAACCCTGCCAATATTCCTTTAAAAACATACTTTTCGCCCAATGAGCATATCATAGTTAATCCTAGGGTTGCCAAAGCAAAATATTCAGCCGGACCAAAGGCTAGAGCTACTTCTGCTAAAGGCATCGCAAAAAACAGAAGCGCAATGGCTCCAAAGAAGCCACCAAAAACAGAAGAATTTAACGAAGTGTAAAGTGCTAATCCGGTTTTTCCCTGTTTATGCAACTCATGGCCGTCAATAACCGTACAGGCTGCCGCATTAGTTCCCGGTGTACCAATCAGTATGGCTGGAATAGACCCGCCATATTCACCACCCGCATAAACACCGCATAGCATAACAATAGCATTAGTCGGCCCCATACCCCATGTGAATGGCAATAGTAAAGCCATGGCTATAGTAGCATTTATTCCAGGAATCATTCCTCCTATCGTACCCCAAGCAACACCGAATAATATGAATAACAGGGTATCAATATGCATAATTTCTGTTATTCCTTGCATAATCAAATCTAACATAATTTCCTTTCCTCCTCAATCGTAGGAATTCTTATAATTTTATCATCGTTTTTATTCCAATGATCGATGCTTATAGTTCTTTATAATGATTTGGATCATTGTTGATGTAATCAGCATAACTAAAAAAACGGCTTCAAGATTCCCAAAGGTAACTTGATTGACAACCCATAGAAAAAGATTAAAAAGAGAATGATAGTTACACTGATAGAGGTGATAATTATGCCTTTAATCTTTCTTTCTTTAATGATCCATAAGATGGAGGCTATCAGCAATGGTGTCATCAACAAGTAACCAACTGTCTTCAAAGCCAAAATGTAAATAATACTAGCAGTTACAAGCATCACCAACGGTTTGAATTCCTGCCATTCTTTGGCATAATTAATAATATCTTCTGTTTTCTTTCCTCTCTTGTAATCAACCCACCATCCGACTAGATGAATTACACCTATAATGACCATACCCCATGCTAAAATAAGAGGGACATAACCCGGACCTGCACTTTCGCTGGATTGATAATTAGCCCAAAATGATGATCTATAAATAATAAATACACCAAGTAAAATACTCGCTATACCAACACTCCAATCATAGCGTTTAAACATAGACTGTTCCACCTCGCTTTATTTAATTCGAGAGGATGGGATTCTCCACCCTCTCGAATTAGTTTTACTCTACTCTAATGTAGATTTAACCTGCTCATGTTGTGCTTCCATAATGGCTGTAAATTCAGCCCCTGTTTTATAATTAGGTATCATATTATTTGCTACAATATATTGTTGAAAATCCGGATCATCAAAGGCAGTTTTCATCATTTCTGCAAGCTTGTCTATAATTTCCTGTGGTGTTCCCTTAGGAGCAAGTACACCTCTAAATTTCTCTATCTGAATTTCGGGATATCCTTCAGTAGCAAAAGTCGGAACATCAGGCAATTCAGGCATTTCGTTCAATGAAGCGATAATTCTGATTTTTCCAGCGTCAACAGATGAAGAAATCTCTGCATATTCACCTATACCACCGTCAACATGTCCACCAAGAACACTTACTGCCGCATCTCCGCCACCTTCAAAAGGAACAAGAGCCATTTCAAAACCAGCGACTCTCATCAATTCAGCGCCAACGACAAATCCAAGTTCTCCAGGTGTTCCACCTGCAATTTTTAATGCTCCAGGATTAGCTTTTCCAAATTCAACTAGATCTGCCAATGTATGGAATGGAGAATCTTCTACTACAAATATAACCATTGGGTCAGTGAACATCATACAGACCGGTTCAAAATCTTTATATGTGGTTGTCATTCCACTGATAAGAGGGGCAGTTACAATTGTTGAAGATACTCCTAGCAAAGTATATCCGTTGGGTTCCGCGTTTGCTGAATATTCAAAAGCGGTAGCGCCGGAAGCACCTGGCATGTTGTTAACAACCCATGAAACACCAAGAGCGGGCTCAAGGGCTTTGCCCATTGTTCTTAAGAAAATATCCCCACCTGATCCAGCTTTTGAGTGGTAAACAACCTCAATGTTTTCTTCTGGAAATGCCAAGCTAGTTGTTGCTTCGGGAGTAGTTTCTCCTCCGCCTGCTTGTGTAGTTGGAGCTGCTGTAGTTGGTGCTGGTGTATTATTACCGCAACCGACCACAAGCGTCATGACCATTACTAAAGACAATACTACCATTAAAATTTTCTTACTCATTATTCTTTCCTCCATTTTTTTATTTATATTTCGGCTTATGCCGAAAAATAAAATTATTATAAGTTTATTCCCCATCGAATTTAAAGAGCTAATACTTTTCCGTCCTTTACAATAAGTTTATCGTCGATACTGATGGTAGGTTCAAGAAACGTGATGTCCATATGCATGTAACATTCTACATTTCCACCTAGTGATTTGTTGTCACCTATTGCTATGTGTGCAGTTCCAAGCTTTTTCTTGTCTTCGCGAGAGCTCCCAGTAATCCTGCAGGCAGGATTGGTGCCAAATGCAAACTCTGCAACATTTCTGCCGGTTACGCCTGTTTTTTCAAGAATCTCATTGAGTGCTCTAGCTTCTTGTCCCCCTTCTACGCTGGTCACCAGACCTTTTTCAAAGCTGATGCTTATCGGATCTCTAACAACGCCAACATCCTCCATCATATATGGATTGACAATTATACCTTCGGCCGTTCCTTCGAGTGGCGCACAGGCAGCTTCCCCATCAGGTAATCCCGAGAATGTTCCCGGTTCTGTAGCAAAACCACACAGAGCAAATCCGTTTCGTCCTTTTATACTAAATTTGAGGTCAGTTCCTTCTTTCGTCGTGATATGAACTCTCTCACCAGAATTGATCACTTGAACCAGCATATCACTAATCCTTTTTACTTCTAAGTAATCAGCCGACACACCTCCTCTTATCATCATATCTTCACTCATGTTCCGAATATTGCATACCCTTGCGCCTTTCGCAATATCGCTTCTTTGTGCGGATGTAATAATCAATCAAACAAGCCATTCCATGACATTTACCAACGCACAAAGAAGCGCTATTGCGAAAGGCGGAAGGGTATGCAATATTCGGAACATGAGTGAAGATATGATGATAAGAGGAGGTTTGTCGGCTGATTACTTATAAGTAAAAAGGATTAGTGATATTCTGGTT
>JAHRFV010000123.1 GCA_019084435.1 Dethiosulfatibacter sp. | reverse complement strand
TCGACTAGCTTATTCTCTCTTCTAAGTTCGTCCAGGCGCTGCTCTAACTCCACACTGATACTCTCAACAGCACGTAGCCATATACCCAGCTTCCCATTATGCGACAACAGATGAGAATATTCAACGTGCAGTTGAGAGTATCAGTGTGGAGCTAGAGCAGCGCCTAGATGAACTTAGAAGAGAGAATAAGCTAGTTGAGGCACAAAGACTGGAACAACGAACCAAATATGATCTGGAAATGCTCAGAGAAATGGGATTTTGCTCTGGAATAGAAAACTACTCAAGACATATCAACAACCTTTTACCTGGAACTAGGCCATATACCCTGATGGATTACTTTCCAGACGATTTCCTCTTGATAATGGATGAGTCTCATGTTTCAGTGCCACAAGTACGCGGTATGTACAACGGCGACAGGTCAAGAAAGCAGACATTAGTAGATTTTGGGTTCAGACTGCCATCTGCTCTTGATAATAGACCACTGAAATTTGCAGAATTCGAGCAAAAATTCAACAATGTAGTTTTTGTAAGTGCAACCCCTGGACCTTATGAATACGAACACTCTTCAGTTGTTGCGGAACAAATTATCAGACCGACAGGATTGATAGATCCCGAGATTACCATTAGACCTGTGGAAGGGCAAATAGATGATTTGATAAAAGAAATAAGACAGGTAGTTCTTAAGAATCAAAGGGTACTGGTAACCACTTTGACCAAGAGAATGGCTGAGGATCTTTCTTTCTATTTTAAGGATATAGGGATTAGTGTTAGATATCTCCACTCTGATATTGACACACTCGAAAGAATTGAGATTATAAGGGATCTGAGAGTAGGAAAATTCGATGTTTTGATAGGCATTAACCTTTTGAGAGAAGGACTGGATTTGCCAGAGGTTTCATTGGTTGCAATACTAGATGCTGATAAAGAAGGATTTCTGAGATCGGAGACAGCACTTATACAAACAGTAGGTAGAGCAGCTAGAAACATTGACGGGCATGTTATAATGTATGCGGATAGAATCACCAATTCTATGGAAAAAGCCATATCTGAAACCAATAGAAGACGTCTTATACAGACGGCTTATAACGTTGAGAACAATATCACACCACAATCCATTATAAAAAGTGTCAGACAAATCATTGAAGCTACAATGGTTGCAGAGGAAGATCTTCAGTACAGCATAAAAGGTAAAAATATAGAAATTCATAGCGAGAAGGACATGCTAAAACTATTGTCAGTTTTGAATGATGAAATGATGGAAGCAGCTAGAAATCTGGAATTTGAAAAAGCGGCCACCATCAGGGATGAAATAAAAAAACTAAAAAAAATCAGCAGCATGTTTGTTTAGAGAGGAATAGATGGAAAGCAAAATATTAATAAAAGGTGCTAAAGAGCATAACTTAAAAAATATAGATGTGGAATTACCAAGAAATAAACTCATCGTATTTACAGGATTAAGCGGATCGGGGAAATCATCCCTAGCGTTTGATACCATTTACGCTGAAGGTCAGAGAAAGTACGTTGAGAGTCTTTCATCATATGCGCGACAATTTTTGGGACAGATGGAGAAGCCTGATGTGGAGTATATTGAAGGTCTCTCTCCAGCCATATCCATCGATCAGAAAACAACAAACAGAAATCCTAGATCCACGGTTGGAACGGTGACCGAGATACATGATTATTTGAGATTGCTTTATGCAAGAATCGGAATACCGCATTGTCCGGAGTGCGGAAGAGAGGTCACTTCACAGACCATAGACCAGATTGTTGATATTATCTGTGAATTTCCAGAAAACACAAGAATCCAGATTATGGCACCGGTTGTGAGAGGGCAAAAAGGAACCCATGCCAAACTGCTGACAGGTATGAAAAAGGAAGGCTATGTCCGAGTTAGAGTAAATGGCGAGATGCATGAACTCGAGGAAAATATCATCCTTGATAAGAATATCAAGCACAATATTGAGATAGTAATCGACAGGATCATTGTAAAAGAGGGTATCGGTAAACGAGTCTCTGATTCTGTGGAGAAAGCGCTTGATTTAGCTAATGGTCTTGTTTTGGTAAATAGTGTTGATGGGGAGGATTTGATTTTAAGCACTGAGTTTTCATGTACGCATTGCGGCATAAGTCTGGGGGAGATTTCTCCAAGAGTTTTTTCATTCAATAACCCTTTCGGCATGTGCAAGGAATGCAATGGATTGGGAGTTAATAAAGAGATTGATGTGGACCTGGTTATTCCCAATTGGGATATGTCTATTCCAGAACGAGCAGTGTCACCTTTCGGAACTGATGAATTTGGTTACTATTTCCAAATCTTCAAAGCAATAGCAGATCACCACAAGTTTGACATTAACAGACCAATGAAAGATGCACCTGAAGAATTCATCAACGAGATACTATATGGAACAAATGGTAGAAAAGTAAAAATAGATTTTGAGAGCAAATATAATGGCCAAAGGTCATTGCATAAGGAATTTGAAGGCGTGGTTAACAACCTGCAAAGAAGGTATCTTGAAACTAATTCACCGCCAATCCGATTGTGGATCGAGAGCTTTATGAGCGAGACGCCATGTCATGCCTGTGGTGGAGCGAGACTGAACCCTACAGCACTTGCCGTAACAATAGACAATCAAAATATTTTTCAGTTGTCATCCATGCCTGTTGATAGAATATTGAGTTTCTTTCAAGTATTACATCTTGACGAGAGAAAGAAGTTTATTTCCCATCAGATACTAAAAGAAATAAACGCAAGAATTGAATTCCTTATGAATGTGGGACTGGATTACCTCACATTGGCGAGAAACGCCAGCACTTTGTCAGGTGGTGAATCACAAAGAATCAGACTAGCTACTCAGATTGGATCCAGTCTAGTGGGCGTTTTGTATGTTCTAGACGAGCCAAGCATAGGACTTCATCAGAAAGATAACGCCAGACTGATAAAGACTCTTAGAGATTTGACGGATTTGGGAAATACTTTGATTGTAGTCGAGCATGATGAGGAAACAATCTATTCTGCTGATCATATATTGGAT
>JAHRFV010000327.1 GCA_019084435.1 Dethiosulfatibacter sp. | reverse complement strand
ATAGATCCTTCCAAGGACTTATCAATGCGGGAGGTCTATGGATTGGATAAACGTCTAAGCGAGTAATTGGTGGCTCAGTAGTTCCGGACATGTGGCTCATGCCACACCGGAACTGCGGCTCTCCCGCACAAGAATATACATCAATTCCTCTTTCTTCAATTTCTTTTGCCTTTATTGCAAATTCCCTCATTTTCTCAGCCTGAATATTTGTAATATCAAATGACTCCTTGATTTTTTTCAACTGGACTTCCTGTTGTTGAGAAATATCATCATTGGCTATTGCCACTTCGATGGCATTCATATATGTAGTGTACTTGATTTCATCGATGTCATTATTCATTTCAGATATTATTTCCTCAAGAATTGGAGGTTCTAAGAAATATGTTTGAACTTTTTGTTTCCCTTCAAGAGAAAATCCTGTAATATCCATTACTTCAAATATCTTTTTCAGTTCATCTTTATCTAATTCGCCATCCGCATAAGCAATTGCAAATTGAATCCCATATAAATTTATCAACTGGTCTTCATTAAATTGTACTTCATTATTCTTTTTAGACATACGAAATTCTCCTTTATAAACTCTTATTTATATCGATTCAACACTTGTTCACTTATATAACCGAATTTTGTATTTTGTTGCCTTTATTACATTGCTGACATAAATTATTAAAATCCAATTAGAGATACTTATTTCCTATTTTTTATAATTGCTATGGGTAACAGTAAATACATTTGCTCTACATTCATACTGATCTAGTGCCTTATATTGATTGATAATGTGGGACTCATTAAATACAGTTAAAGCAATGCTATACTCAATTCTTGTAGTTCTCACAAGCTCATAAAGTGTTTGTAAATCCTCCGGGCTAAAAGCTTCATATAATTCAAGATCATTCAAATTATTAACCTTACAAAATTCTCTTGCCGCTTTAATAACAGCTTCATCTTTAATCACATGGACACCTATTAACAACATGGCATCATCTAGCATATTATTAACAGTTGGAATCCATCTAATAAATTCGGATTCGTTCCCTTCTTCAAATAAATCTAGCCTCTTTAATATCCACGCCGGTCTGCTATTTGCAGACAAGAATACTGTATGACTTGGGATTATACCACCACCATATCGATGATCGTGACCTATTAAAATTTGTGCTGTAAATGTACCCATTTATTCGTCCTCCTCAACTATGTTAATTCCACCATTAAAATACTAGTGATTTGTTTCAATAAACCCAGTGAATTTTCCATAGAATTGATCTTCAGTTTTGCATAACTCTTAACGAATGTAATATATAGGGTTGTCCACCCTTGTCTAGTTGCCCATAATGGGCTTTAGTCGCTATAAGTATTGCTTTTTCAATCATTGACACACCTCCTTGATTCATTCAAACTTCCTCCCGGAAATCTTTCGAATAATTTCACAAAAGCGTTCCCACCCATCGGGATACATATTACTTCCATGTTTCTTAATATTTCGTCCTTTTCTAACGATTTCAATACTCCACTGGGTTCCATCAAGAACATGCGGATCTACATATTTAGATTTCCAATTTAATAACTCAATAAGTTTAAGCTCTTCAATCAGCTTATCAGCAGTTGTATCCCGAAACACTTTTCTATAAGATTCTTCATTTCCCCCACCAATATGCTTCCATGTCAATTCTCTACTTTTTAAATTGATTTCTACTTCATAATAACCGCCAAAATATCCACCAACTGAAGTTATAAGCGATTCCATTTGGTTATATGCATAATCAATTGCCTGTTGTTTATCCCACTCATGTTCACAATCTTTACAATAATACTCAGGATCACTGCCCGTTATACAGCAACCTCCCAGCTTTATTTCACCTGCTTCAGCCTTTAGAAAGGCTTCATGTGTTGGCATTCCATATAAAATGTCAAGAACATTAGTCGAGCCACAATTGGGACATTTTTTATAATTTATTGCCAAAAGAAATCACCTCGCTCTATTATTTATTCAATCTATTTAAACAGTTTTTTTAGAAGTTTAAAAACATCAAATGATGTTCGATTATACACCTTGTTGTAGGCATACTTCTTTGGATTTCTAATCCATCCATATCCTCTTGGCATTTTCAAACCTGCTCTATGTACAATCTGCCTTTTTAGGCTCGTTCTTGCAGATATTCTTTTTTTCAAGCTCGGTGTTCTTATTCCAAATTTCATCTAGCCCCTCCTGTAATCGTATTAAAGCACATCTAAATACTCTCCGAAACGATTATTCAAATATATCGGTAGCGGATATTTAGTTGATGCATCAAATGTCAAATTAAGCTTTCTAAGTGCATGACATTGTGTTGCAAGCCAAATATTTTCATCCTGGTTATCAGTTAGAGTTATAAATTCAACCACTCTTTGCTTTCCTATCATTTTTTTAGTATGAGTTAATCTAGTCGCTTTAAGACTAACCTGTAAATTTTCTGGTCTAGCTCCAACACTGTAAAATACTTTGTTATTCTTCGTAAACAAGCCTTGATATCTATTTAATCCTTCAGTATCGCTATCATTCTTGAAAATGTTATGTTCCGGAACCTCATCAGTCGTATTTACTCTAATAAACTTAATTTGTTGACCATGCACTAGGCGTAACGAGTCTACATCCAAGCGACCATTCATTGCAAATGACCACACTCTATACCTAAGTGATGCATCAAAGAAAAAATAACATTCTTTAGTATTGATGTTGATCTCATTTAACTGCTTTGAAATCCAGAAATGAAAGTGATTCTTATCAGTGTGAGATTTCAAAATAGGATTTACATCATAAAAGCTTAACTTAGGTAAAAGTTCATGTATCGAATACCATTTATCGTCACAGAGACGATAAATCTTATACATGACTTGTCCATCTTCAATTTTAGACAGTGAAATAAGCTTACCATTACTATTTTTAACTGCTGATAATCCAAGGAGAATCTTTTCGTTAAATTTGTATTTTATATAATTAAAATCCAAGAATCCAGCTGCAGAAAGCAAATCGTAAACAGCGTTTATCAACCTTATTTTATCAACTTGTTCTTCTGGATTAAAGTTGTTAATAAACTGGGTTACTCTTGCTTTTTCTTTGAAAGCTTTTCTAATTGTCTTTTTGGGATCTTGTTTTCTAATCGCTTCATCATCAGAAGTATGGAAGGGATCAATATCTATTAATGATAAAACATGTTCTGTTGTATAATTGTCCATTTTTAGTTCATTATTGACTTCACGTTTCCTAAGATTTTTATCCTTCTGCTCTTCTTTGCTTAATCCTCGAGAAATCATTCCATTCTTTGGCTTGAAAATCACTTCGTAGCCATCACAACTTCTAAAAGTGTATTTATCCATAGGCATGTTCAATGATAGAATTTCTTTTGAGAACTCTATTGCTGCATCAATTAATTTTGAATTTTCAGTGTAGATTTCGAAAATAACTTGTTGACCTCTTGGAATATAAACAGGTGGATGCTGATGGAAGAAGTTATCCTTCTCTACATTTATAAATTCAAAGTCATCTTGAGAATCATTAAATCTTTCAATATCTTTAAGTGCCTTCTTTTTGCTCCCTGTTAATTGCGTTTCGCTTTTAACTGCGATTAACCTATTTCGCAGTTTAAGTTCAGGAAATCGCTCCGAAACAATCTTAAGAACATCTAGACGCTCAGGTAAACCTGCTCCGTATTTTACCCTTTCAGTCCTTTTATTATTTGTCAGTAAGACAATTTGATCTCTAGGCGTCATAAACTCATTGTATTCATTTGGTGCATTCATCGCTGGCAATAAATCTAATTCTAACTGCTTTGCTAATTGCCTATCAGAGTAATTCTTAAATGTATAGGACATGCCATCACCACGCCCATACATCAATCGTACAAACTTCTTTTTAGAATTACCTATGTATTCATTTTCCTTATATACATAGACACTATGCCCTTGATCTTTTTTAATATAGTTAATCTTCTTATCATAATCGAACAAAGACCTACACAACCACACTTTAACGCCAGTGTATACGTTCAAAAATATCTTGTCAGGATATTCACAATTGCTTACTATTTTGAATGTAATTGCATAAGAAAACCTCTCAACGTCTTTTTTTCGATCGGGACATTCAAATGATCTTGAAACTGCAGTACTTTCATTTTCAGTATCTACAACTGTATAGAATTCAAGTTGCTCATTAATTGACTCCATCTCTAAAGGTAATTTACAAAACTCGAAATTATATAACTGAGGCAGTAAACCATATAGGTCAAGTTTGAACTGTTTTTCAAAGAGAGTTTTCGTGGATATCAACACTGGATCATCAAATGTTAAATCATCAAAAGATAATTCATTCAATTTATTTGCCAATAACCATTCAGATATTCTTGCTTTCAATATATCTGTATTTACTTCATTTAGTGCAAATAACCAGAAGTAATCTGATTTGGCCTTTATTTCTTTCCAAGGTTTATTCCTTGCATAGATCACCTCATCAATTGTTAAACCTATAGCTTCTGATAGATTTTTTATAGCGTAATGCAAGTTGAACCCATCTTTTTTTTGTTCTAGAAACTGAGCAAGTTTTACAGGCCAACTATATATAAATAGGTCTTTATCAATTACATTTGAGCTATTCACTTCGAATTGATGTAACTGTAGTTTTTGTCTCTTAGGCATTAAAATAGGTCCTCCTCATCATTAATCATTTCAAAATCAGATATGGCTTTAGTTAGTCCAGTTAAATATCTACCATAAAGCATCTTACCAGTACCTTCATTGACATCTATTAAATTACTTTCCCATGCTTTTAACATACTTACTTCATTTGTTAGTTTACCATCCATATCATTGGCAAAACTACCATCACAATAGAAAACGCGGCACGAACAGCCATTTCTTTGCATTCTCCCTACTGCTTGTTTTATAGGTATAAACGTATACCAAGATAAAATGGCTCTTTGGTCTGAATCAAGATGTTTCCAAAACTTCTTTTCATTAAATTGATTCAACATACCATATGCAAACTTGCGAACATATGAAAAAGCTACATTCAGTGTATGTGTACGGCTCTTATCTGCCATTATTGGACTAATAATAGAGTTTAGAATTCTATAATTGTATGTGAGATCATCCGGTGAAATATAGGGCCTAATCATAAAAAAGGCTGATCCAAAATATGAGTTGCACGACTGATCTATGATGTTATAACCTCTAGAAATAATTGATAATGGAGCGACCAAGACCTCTACACTTCCAATTGATGATATTTCTTCAATCTGAGAAGTGTTGATTTCATCTTCACTAAGTATTTTTTTATTGCTCAACACCCTATATTCAAAATTTCTCCCTTTCAAATAGTCACCTATTACACGACATTGCTCATAACTGTTTACAATCAATAGAACATTTCGATTTTGTCCTTCTCCTCGCCAGTAACTTAATTCAACCTGAATATCATTCATGAGCTGCTTTGTTAACTCCTTTAGTTTTTCTTTCTTCATGAATGAATCAGATACACCAGAAATTTTTATTGGCTTATCGCTTGAATCATATTTTATATGAATTGATTGGTTAATATCTCCTTCTTCTTTTTCAGACTTCAATAAAAAGGCTGGTTCTTCTGCAATATGGAAATGAGCTGATGCAGGTGCATAGCTAGTTCCTGAAAACAAAACGATTGCAGGACCTTTCTTTCCTAGTTCACTCTTTATATAAGACCAGTCCTCAATCAATGATCGTCCTACCCCTGAGTAATTGAATAAATGAACATAAAGCCTCTTGTCATCATTTAAAGTCAATTTGTATCCAAATACATTACCTATTACCGATTCTGACATTAAATGAATAAAATCTTTATTGTAGAACTTAAATGCTGAAAAAATCGAGTTGATTTCAGGCATTTTACTTGCAAGATTATCAATCGTATTGTTCTGTATTCTAAAGTAATAATCAATTAGAACAATATAAATAAACAATTCAAGTTTCTTAAGCGCCAGCTTTTTGACATCATCAACTGTTTTTAATTTCTTAAAAATCAGATCAAATTCATTCAGGAAATCACTCAACATTTCTTCAATAATTAGTCCTGCATTTCCAACATTCGGACATTTAGATAACTTATCATACAGTCTGAACAGTTGATGCTCCATTAACTGTTCGTTAAGCTTTAATTCTTCTGACAAGGGAAGAAATGATTCCAAACACTCAATAAAAACTTTACTTTCATCACTTTCAGGATCAGCCAATTGACCAATTATTGAAAAGAATAAATTTCTTGGAGTAATGGTATCTTCAATCAGATATTTTGTGTATCCAGGTGAGTTTGCAATTAAATATTCTAATCGATTAATCAACTGGGTTAGATGCGGAAAGTTGATTACCCAGCGATGTGTTTCTGATTCCACATTTCCTAATCCTTCTTGTTTCAGGAACTCTTCTACCTTTTGAAACTTGCGCATAATTGAATTGTTATTGCCATAGAATATTTCATTAGCCATGAATCGATTATCAAAATCTTCTTGAACAGAATCGGCCTCATCAACAAAAATAATGTCTAAATGATCATGAAACAGTTCATAGTATGTTCTTCTATAGGGATCAACTAATGGGTTGGCTTTAGATGCTAACAAAGAATGAGACGTTGTAATCCAAACATCAGCTCTAACTAAATCTAAATGCTTTTTAAAATGACCACAAGATGTAAATAATGGACAGTCATATGATTGCTTATTATCTTCTTTTTTTAATCTATTGCATGGAAATTTGCCTGGTAAAATATCGTAATCATTAGCATGATGACTCAATAAACATTGCCCTGACAGATATTCAATTACAGAGTTATTTTCACTACTAATAGCATCGAAAGAGTCTGATGCTGTAAGTCTAGAATTCATATAACGCTGTCTATGTTTTTTTAATTGCGAATCACCAATTATCGGAACAGCATTTATCCCTAACTGCTTCAACGCTTCATATGTTTTTATGACTTCAGCAACATTTGGTTCGATAATACCAATCTTAATAGCATTGTTCTCCAATAACCTAGCTGTTTCTTGCACAATAAAAGTGGATTTTCCTGCCCCTAGCAGACCTACTATATGAACAGAACCTTTATATTCTATTTCATTATCAAAGTCCTCACAGGCATCTAATTGAATACTTGGTCGCTGCGCCCAATTACCACCTAACTTATGCTTGAAACTTTCCCAATCAAAATCAAGTGATAATTTCAACTCTTGCTTCTCACGGTATCTTGGCAATTGCTTGATAACTTCATCTTCACTTACATCCAATGTGAATTCAAATAGTTTTGTTTTATAACTCTCATCATATCCTTCACCATATCGAATTGCCCGCTCATAATATCCATCATCTTCAATATACTTTGGTATCTTAGGTTTGTTCGCAAGATATTTATCAATCAGTTCATCATATTCTATAGCTCTATCAACAAAAATCATTGTTTTTGCATTTAAAATCAAAACATCGTCGTGCTTGATGAACAAACGAAATTTCTCTGGAATATTCAAATATTGTTCCAAATCAATTTCCAATTGCTTCTTACTATAATATTGGTGAAATTTCTTACGAAGCATATATAAAATCTGATTGTCTGAATCACTTGTTGCATAATACTTCTTATGATACTGAGTAAAGTACATATTCGCAGTTTTAGTTTCAAATTCACCCAAAACTTTATGTAAACAATAGATAACAAATTCAATTCTTTTAAACAGACCAGAATCGATATTTAATCCATTTTCTTCTATCATGCTTTTAAATTTCTTATTAATACTCATCGCAGATCTCACCTACTTTCCTATACAATTCATTTTCATACAAGACCAATACTTTACTGGAAACCTTGGCTATTTTCCTTTTAACAATAGATTTATAATCTCCTGCATGGTATAAAAATTTTCTATGCTCTGGAATAACTAAAATAACAGTATCATTTATCTCGGTGCCTTCCATTTTAATAAAGGATTGATTTTTCACTAACGTCTCCACCAAGTCATATGGCGATGCGAAATCCTTTACATCAATAAAAACTCTTCGACCGGTTGATTCAACACTGATATCAAATTTATCTATCCCAGGGTAAAGCTTCACCTGTTGTTCACCATATATTGCAACTAACTGATCATACATACGAATCTCTGATATACCTGGTATAAGTGTAAAGGTATATATTCCTCGTTTTAGGCTTTTGTATTTTAACCGTTCATCTAATAGAGCCTCTTTTGGAGCAATTGATGATTTATCACGATAATACATGCACATCTCTGTACATCTATTTTCATCCAATAAAGCATTTGAAAGAATCTTACCACATACAGGACATACTGCTATTTTCTTTGACTTAAACCTAACTGGTTCATACCAGTCTTTTAACATCAAAATCGCATCAGAAACATTTGAGTATTTGCTGATCAAACGCATGATTTTATCTGAAGTGACACAATAATTTTTCGGATTAATAAAGGCTCTAACTTCAGAATACATTTCTACTATTTTAAGGTTTTCAGTCTTTTGGTATTCATTTCTGCACGCAAACAAGAACTGTCTCACCAAATCCTGATCCACATCATCTTTAAGTAGTGTAGACTCATACCATCTTTCTATTTCCACATCAAGTTGTCCGTCTTCATCTAAGATATAATGACCCTTTAAATCTTCACTCAAATAGAAACCTAGTGATTCAACGGAAAAGTTCTTCAGACAAAGAACAACATCCCTTAGATTTCTAGGTGGTGTCACTTTAGTGTTATGTAATAAATAGCTGCTAAATCGATTGAAAACAGTATCTGCTTCATCAGGTAATACTCTTATATTGCCTTTCCAATCAATCAATACGGCTAATAATTTAATCAATAGTTCGTGTTTATCTCCAGTCATTTCAATGCCCCCTTCTGTGTTAAATTATTCGACTATAATTGTACCAAATGTTATGTCCTATTGTATGGACACCTTATAAAATAGTGACAAAAAAAGCACTCACTTTAGAATGCTTTCACCGTTACTCATATAAACTTGTTACGCTTAACAAGTATTGTTTAAACTCATGACACATTGTCTGTGGTGAAACAATTTTTACTTTATCACCGAACATAATGAGCCATCCAAAAAACGTGCCTGTAGCAGCCACTTCTATGGAGATTTTGAACGAATCATCAGATTTATAAAAGATGTTGACTTCTTTTCCAAACTTATCAATCACAGCATTGATTAAAGAGTTATCTAACTCCAACTCTACTCGATGCATTTCACCACTGAACATTTGAAAAACTTTTTTTGAATATTTTGCCACATTAAAATTTTTATACTCTTTCATCTCAGGCTGCTTCTCTTTTGATACTTCAATTTCAGTCATACGATCTACCCGAAAATGACTGATATCATTATATTTTTCATGATAAGCAATTAGATAATAATTCTCATCTGCATAAGTTAATGCATAAGGATCTACACAGTAGAACTCACCATTTTGCCTAAACTTTAGTTGCTTGTCCACAGTATAATCAAAATACTTAAATTTCACCTTCCTACATAGCTGAATAGCTTGGTGGATTGCATCTACATTATAATAGATGCTCTCATTCATCGTTTTAACACGATCACTTACGATCACATGGCGGTGTAAGTCTTTTGCTTCATGCACGCTAGTCAACTTTTCAATTTTCTTTATCAGTTCCTTGCTCTTTTTATGCGTGATAAACTTTGATGACTGCACTACGTCAACTAACAACTTTAACTCTGGTAATTCAAATTTACGTTCACCTATAAAGTATTTATTTGACCTACCTTTTTCACAAATAACATCCAAACCAAATGATTCCAACAGATCAATATCCGTATAAACGGATTTGCGCTCTGCCGGAATATCATAAAAGGCCAACTCACTAATGATATCATTGACAGTTAAAGGATGGTTTTCATCACTTTTTTCCAGTAATATTTTCATAATATATAGTGGTTTTAGTTTTAGTTTTGAATTTGCAGCCATCCTCTTCACCTCTCTATCAAATCTTGCTAACATTTAAATAGTTTTATTTTCAATCTACATATTTACTCACAATTTCATCGCATTCCTTACTATTATAGACGTCTTTATCATCAGATGCATTTCCAATCTCTCTTATTAGTCTCTTCTGAATTATAGGCAGTTCATTTAAATCTGTAACATTAATTTGTGTGGTTCCATTTATTATGGCAAAATATCTATTGTATAAACTGGAATTAAATAATAAAAATAATCCTTTCAAAAACACCTCATCATCTTCTTCCAATTTTAAATAATTTACGTGATTTTCTATTCCAAATTTGTCAAATTTAATATCATTAGGTTTTATAACATTGATTTTTAAACATTTACTTTCTTCTTTACTTGAAAATCTCTTAATAATTAGATAACTCCCTCGAGAAAGTAAGTTCGAGCTAGGAATATCCGCCGAGATGTATTGTGCATACTTGGAAAAATCTAAAGGCCATTTTATTGAACTTGAACCAAAATTTGCGCACCATATCAAAGGATAATATTTACTCTGCATTTGCTCTTTACTGATATACTCTTTAACACGAAAATCAACAACAGGACCCGTCTTAAAACATAAATTTAGATCAGATAGCTTATATTCTAATTTATTCATCTTTCTGATTATATCTACATCGCCAATATTTATTGGTAATCTAATTTTCAAACTATTCTTGTCCCAAATAAGTTCCCTTTCAACACCGAAACTTGCGTTGGTCTCAATATCATCAATACCTAATGAATGATTAATCATTACATTATCAACTTCTCTTTTTTCAATCTTTACAATAACAATTTCTTGCAATATTTCATTATTGATAACTTTAGATCTAGATTCAAAGCTATGAATGTATGTTAATGAATAATTTTGATACATCAATTCTCTTATTCGGCAAAAGTACTTTCCATTAAAAAAACTTCTTGGAACCAAAAATATAAGTTGTCCATTCTTATTCAACAACTTCATACTCTTACCTAAAAATAAACCATATACATTCGGTTGTCCATGAACAAGGCTAATATTTGCAATAGCTTCGGGCGCATCTTTTCTTACTTTTTTATATGGTGGATTCCCAATAATAATGTCATATTTAGTTTTTATGATAACCTTCAAAAAGTTTTCGCACTTTATATTGATGCGAATCTGTTTTCCATTTTCTCTAAATACCTTTTTAACAAGAGATAAGTTGTTTTTTAAAATTGGTATTAGGTTTTCATCTAGTTCAAAAATATCAATGATTATATTATCAACATCAAGATTTGCTAATTCCAATAAAAAGGTTGCTGCTAACTTACCAGTTCCTCCTGATGGCTCTAATACACGTATTGATTTTTTAGAACTTCCTTGAGTAATAATATTTGTCATGTATTTACCAATTAAAAAAGGTGTAAAATACTGACTGTTTTCTTTACGAATATCTATATTAGTACTCTTTTCATATTCTTCTGTATTTAATGCAATAGAATCATACACACTCTGCATATTCACTATTAGTTTTCTCCTTCAAGAATAATTCTTGTTCAGCAGCATTTATAATCAATTCTTTATATGAGTCTAGCAACTCAAGCACAATACGATGAGTATTTATAAAATCTTCATAATCCAAATTGTGTCTTTCACCATGCACCACTTTATGCCTATTTCTTAGTAAACTATAATCAATATATTGTTTTTTAGTTTCGAATATGTCAGAATCTACCCCAATGGTCCTCAATATTTCTTCTAAGACTGTAGATGTTGGATTCGAATTTGTTGAAATTATTGGACTCTCCTCGGTGTATTTGATATAAAAGTTCTCTCCTTTAATCTTTTCAAGAAGAGTGAACATCTCACCATGGACACTGAACTTTTCTGTTTCGCCACACTGTTTTATCTTTTTATTCATCTTTATTGCAACTAATGTATTGATAATATCGTCTGCCTTAATTTTCTTATTGGCTACATATACGATATAATAATTTGAAGCAACTTTAATAAACCCTTCAAAATGAGCGCATAATAAGGCAATACCAGCTCGAAGTAAAATTCTTTGGTTGATTTCGTCAGAATCAATTAATATTTTGAGTGATAATATTTCCTTTTTTCGCCACGATAAATCTCCTTCAAGTTTATCTTCTAACTCTTCTATAGATCTAATTTTCAATACTGAACAACTCCTTACTAAATCCGACTAATTTCTTTAATCTGGTTACCGGCCTTACACCTCTTTTTACTGCAGAATTATACCCGTCTTTTTCATAAATCGACTTAACAAGTTCGCTCAGTTTTTCTCTGTTTTCCTCTTTCTCAAAATACTCCAGATTACTTATCAATCCTGGCAAAATGACCTCATAAGCTCCAACTAATACAGGACCTAAAAACTTTCCTTTTGTTGTGTCATATTTTTTGAAACCATCTTCATCAAAAACACTATTAATTAAGTCAAAAGTCTTCTTGAAAGTCTCTTTTTCTGATTCATAATCTATTACGTCTTTATCGACAATTTTTAATATCTCATTAGTAAGAAATTCATTATAATTCTCTGAGTCTTCAACATCTAATTCAGAATATCTTATCACAAAATATCTTACAACCTGTTCCATGTAACCTTGTTGGTCTTGATCTCTTTCAGATATTGGCATAGATTTGATAAAAGGTTCATACTCGCTCAGTTCCTTAAAATATTTAGCAGAGTCTACATCATTCATTATCAAAAGACAGTTTCTAATCTCTTGTGAACTAAGGTGAGACCCTCCTGTATTTAATCTTTGAAACATTTCGTATTGAGCAAATTTATCACTAGCTTTATCAATAATTACAATATCTATTTTTGACCTTTTTATATATCTCCTTTGAGCTTCACTTAATGATTGTTCTTCTTTATCGTTGCTCCACATTTTCCCATTCAATGAAGGTAAAAATTTAGTTTTAACCAATGCCTCTGGCTCTACGATATTATCCTCATTGTCTTTAAGAACACCAACAAATTTTAATATTGTAGATACTCTCTGCTGTCCATCAATTAAGTTCCATTTTCCTTCTTCGGTCTGATATACATAAATTGATGGTAAAGGTATCCCTAACAATATTGATTCAATCAGACTTGACTGTTGACTAAGATCCCATCTAAATAGTCTTTGATATTCTGGATTAATAACCAAATCACCATCATTATAGATGTTAATGATCTCACCAATTGACATTGGATAACTATCAGTCTTTATGGATTTTGACATCTCTTCAATTTCTTTTTGTAGTGTATTCATAGAATCCCCCTTACTATAATTTTTCTACAACTTTTTTGAACTTTTCAAGCAACGCTACAGCATAACTATCCGAACCATTATAATCAGTATTTTTTTCCTCCAAGCGTAGATAAGCTAATATTTTTTCTTCATTTTTGGATACTCTTTTTAACTTCATACCAACCCCTTTACTCAACCCCAAGCGCCTTAAACACTGCCTCTTGTGGTGTAGAATAAAATATCAAACTAAAGGCTCCCACTAAATCCGAAGGAACTGTTCCAAGACTTGCTGCCGCCGTTATTGGTAATAATACTTTCTTTGCACCATTGTCTAAGCACACTTGTAATGTACTTGCCAATTCATCAACATCAATAATCGTACCACTGATGCTAATATCACCAAGAACAGCCATGCTTGATAATGTAGATTTGCTAAGAGCTGCTGAACAAATTGCAATTAATGATGGCAATGTCAATTTATTTGTCATACCCAAACCATTAAGGTCTTGATAATTTACAATATAATCTTTTGAAGTTGTGCTGATTGAGTTACTTATTGACTTCCCATATGCCTTTAAGTAGTTAAAAGCAGTATTAGTAGCTTCTTTTGCGTCTCTATCAGAACCTAAGCCGGTTCTTTCAAATTTACCTGTTCCAGGCAATACTTGTGTCTCAAGGCGATATACTCCAGTCATACCTGTTTTCCCTCTGGATATCGTATACACATGCCCAGGATTAGTCATACCTTCAGGTATTAATTTACCGCCACCTTGCTCCATGACTGAAACATAGTTTTCTTCGAAGGTCTCATTATCTACATATGAAAAATTCACATCATAGAATTCCATTCCGCCGATCTTTTTAAGTTGCTCTTTTACTCTACGACGCATTTCCAGAGAAAATGTCATAATTTCAGCAATGTCTTCTTTAGTAAATTTGCCATTAGGGTATAATAACTTAGTAAAACCAGAAATCATCTTTCTAACCGCAATAACATCCCGTTGATTTAAATTTGAACCAAACTTAAAGAACTTGTCGCTAACATCACTAAATTGTTCTTTTCGTAGTTCTCTCATGACTTCTGATAAATAATCCGTAATAAATCCATATTCATCGGTAAAGAAATCCGGTCTATATTTAGGAATCTCCCACCCAGGCACATAGCAATGCATTCTATCAAGAAATGCTGTATCATATGCCATTGCTTCTGGAAAAGGATCAAATAAGTGCGAAGTTTTAAGTAGTACATCTACGCTTTGATTGATATTACCAACGAACACCATAGAAGCACTTGCTGCTTTTTCTTCTTTGCCACGTGCAAAAGAACCGGATGCCATATAGTCCTTCATGATCTGTATACCATCTTTATCTTTAAATGTAATACCGGCAACCTCATCAAAGGCAACACAATCCCACATACCTACAAGTCCAACGGTTTTCCTTGCCATGTTGTAAAATAAGTTGGCAACTGTAGTTTGACCACCTGAAACCAAGATACTATTAGGGGATATTTCTTTATAGATATGAGACTTCCCTGTACTTCTTGGTCCTAACTCACATAGATTGAAGTTATTTTCTACCAATGGTATCATTCTAGCCAGTAGTAGCCATTTTTCTCTTTCAGTAAATTTATTTGATTCCATACCGGTTGAACGAAGTAAGACATCAATCCATTCAGACTTTGTAAATTCTGCTCTTGCAGCTTTATATTCTTCTAAATTAACATGTGGCATCTGAATAGGCGTTAACTTTCGCACACGTATCGGTGTTGATCTTCTATCTTCTTCATCAAACTCATACTCTAGCTGAACAATACACCAAATGCCGCCGACCAATAATCTGTCAAAGTCTGACACATAAGACGGCTCCAAAAGAATATTCGAAATGCCTAGATTAGAAAATTCAGCTTCATATCTATCTTGTTTTATATTCAATTTTGCTGTAATACGGTCAATAACTGTGTAACTTCCACGCTCTCTTAATATTGACAGGACTTTTTGAGCTTCATCTGGCCGAACGAAATTATCCGTTAAAATCCTTTTAACAGTACTAACGCCTTCTTCAATAATTTCAGGATCATCTGAACTGCAGTATTGCCCTAGAAGAAATTCCAAAACATATACAGGAACATTTGCACCTTCTTTTATGGATTTAGTTAGATCTTTACGGACTATTTTTCCATCAAAGTACTGCCTAAGTTTTTTGTTAAGCACAGCAGTTGGATTATCCATTTCTTCAATTACATCTTCTTTAATCATTCTGATTTCCTCCTGCATCTTATCTAGAAGCCAAAGTCATCTACAAACGCCAAATCCATTTGGATTTCGTGTCTTATGACTTCTAATGAATTCTTCTCATCATAGGCAACGAGATAATATTTCCTATTTCTATCATACTTCTTATTTTTAAATGTAAATTTCAAACGGAATATTCGTTTGCTGGCATCTTTGTCTTTCTTATCCGCTACATATATGTTGTCATTCGATATTTTCTCATTGTCATCTGAAATAAAGAATACTTTATAAGTTGTTTCCTTGAATACATCTGAAACAGGATCAGATTGAATAAAATCTAGGTTTGTAGTAAGATTGGTAATTTTATTCACTAAACTTACTAATCCAATGCTCACAGATTTAGTTTCTGTATGATATTTATTGGTTTTTACATCAATAACCGGAATGATTAATTCCTGTATCGATGCGCCGCCGTGAACAAAGTTCTGACCACCACCGGATACTTTAAATACATCACTACCAACAGGGACCGATACAACTCTTTGATCATCATTATTTAATATATCACCCAATAAAACGCTTGCTATTCCATCTGCATTTACAGGTTCATCTGCTACAATATAACGTCTTCCTACAAAAGCGTTCTTCTTATCGAAACCACTAATTTTATCACTCTCAGTAAGTTTGTCACGTTTGTAGATAAATCCATGGTCAGCGGTAATTATAAAGTGAATATTATTTGCACTTGTTAGTCTTTTAATCATTGTATGAATTTCTTCTACTGCTTCTTCACATGCAGTGAACACTTCATTCTCTGTGTTTAATTTATCGCCTCTGGCATCCACTTGGTTATGATAAACATATATAATATCTTGTCCTGTAGATATTTCCTTTAAGTCAGAAATTCTCATACTCTTTATGTCATCAAACTGAATCGTTTTACTATTTGGTACATATGACTGTAAGATTTGTTCTCTTGCTTTTAGATCATCGCATACTTTGCCATCAACCAATACTTTAAAGTCATCACTCATTACTAATTCTTTATGAGGCAGTAACGCTGACATGCCAAATCTTGTGTATGAAGGTAAAACACTCAGCATTGGAGCTAAAGAAGCTGTGCATTTTTCATCATTTTCTAATCGATTCATCAGCGTTTGACCAACTTCATATCTGAGTGCATCTGAAATTATTACCACAGTACGCTCTTTTGCTGATCTCAGATATTTATTGTAAAACTCTTGTTGCTTTAAAATTCCTGCTTTTGCCTTGTTTTCTTCAAAGGCTCTAGTCCAAGCTACAGACAGTTTGTCTAAGAACCTATTTGTGTAAATGTTTTCTATAAGATCGCGGAGCGTATCATAAGGCGTATTATTTGAAATTTTGTCAAAATGATAATAAAAATACCTGTAGTTTTGGTCAACGGAATAATCCTTTGTAACATATTCTTTTATTATGGCATCTATCTCTTTCTTGGGTTCATATCTAGCTGCTCTAATCAAGTAATAGGCATTTTCAAGCACATAATAATGGGACTTATATCCTTTCCCATAATGCATCTTCCTTCTTTTTTGACAAATATCCGGTATTAAACCACCATTTAATTTAGCATCAACATCTTCATTCTCAAGTCTTTCAATTAACCACTTTATAACAAAAACATCTATCTTGCAGAACAATTCACAATCAATCAGTTCCTCAACACCTATACGTTCAAAAACTACATCTCCCTTTAACTCGTTATAAGTCATTTGAGACAGTTCTTCAAAAATATCATTATAGATTATACTATTCATTAAGCTATCTAGAAAAGCAATGATATTTCCTGATTTGTAAGAACAATAATTCTTCCATGCTTGAGGGAGTACTGTATGAACCACTTTAGATGTATAGGTCACAAACAAGGTATATACAAACTTAGTTAAAGTCGGTGTGTTGTCTGTATAACCAAAGGTTTCCTCACACATTTCCCAAAATGGTTCTATCAAATCATACTTTTCAAAATCCGCTAAATATTTATTCTCTTCAAAGTCACCTTCCGCAATAATAGTCCGAACAATCTCCTCAAAAGAAACAACTTTCGTTTTACAGATAACGCTCATCAGTGCTGTTTCAATGACCTGTTTGTTGAAATTTTCAATTTCAAGATTATAAAACTTCTGAATTCGCTCTTTTGCTTTAAAGAATTTGCTGTACTTCTGTAAAACCGGCTTGTACTTCTCATCAATGCCCAAATCAATAGCCAACAAAGATGTACGATCAGCAAAAAATTCTTTAGAATAACGGATGGTATCCGCTAGATGATTGTCTCGAAGAGCAGGCTTTGAAAATGGCGCATATATCAAGTAATTCGTTTCAGTGTCTTTACGCTCTAAAACATACTTGATATGGAATTGATTATCTCGCTCAAGTCTTAATATTTTAGCATTCTCTAATTCTAGTGACTCAATATCCGAAACAAACTCAGCATTGGCATCATACCAAAACACCAGTTTGCGAACATCAGACTTAAACTCACTATTTAATTTATCAACTATTTGATTCAAATTTAGTTCTGTCATAATTTCACCGCCTACATCCTTATATTGCTCTAAAATCCTTAGGACTTTTAAATCCATTATATTTTTGCTAATATATCCAATCTCTTACCGTCTTGTGCTGTTTGAGCTTTATCATAATTAACCTTTACGCCATCATCAAGGTCAATGTCAATACGACTAAGAGCAATGTGAGCAATTTTCTCATCGTACTCTTTGGTCTCTTTTAATTGCTTTATCAGCTTTTCCTTTCGCTTCTCCGCCTGGGCAACATCCCTAGCATGTGTACTATTCTCAATCATATCTTGCATACGATCAATCTCACTCATATAAATTTTCTGCATCTTGTGAAGATAATCAACACGGACTATTCCCGTTGTATCAGCCGTGTAACGATGCATATATATTAATGCTTTAAAGCCATTTTGTTTACCACTATCATATAACCAATATATAGGTCTTTTCTGATAAGTTTTAACATGGTCCTTAAAGAAGTCCTTAATAAAATAGTTTCGAATAACTTCCCTCGAAGTATTTCCCTTACCACCTAATGCATTCGCAATAAAATCAAGGTTTTTTTCAAGCGTTTCTTTTCCATAAACCACTTTTACAAACTCAACAAATCGGCCAACAATATCATCTTCAAAATATTTTTCATCGGTTATTGGAATACAATTATCTTTATCAGGAATAAATGAGTTATATTTATTTGCATCCCAGTGTCCGCCTGCATATATTAGTCCATCTTCATCTAATGAATATCTTCCAAACATACACCCAACGGCATATGAAATAAAGCTCTTTATATCTGTATTAAGATCAGCTTTTTGAAGCGAGACGTCATTATTATTAATGTCTGAGTCAATAATATCTTTCATGTTATAAATATTGACGAAAACATTGTTAATTTCTTTTTCGTTAGCTTTCAAGTGTTCAAATCTAGTCTTGCAATTTTTCTTCCATATTTCAAAAGCTACGCTTATATCAGATCCATTTATCATTGGATGTTTTTTAAAATCCCAAGAATATTCATAAGAATCCCAATCATCTTTTGAAATTGCAATATTCTTTTGAGTGATATTGATAACTTTGTCATATACTTCGTTATCATTCAAAATCGGTAATTGTGCAATATTTCCTGCTTGATAATTTATGGTAGGATTTAGAATATTAAGCATTTCTAATGAAATACGTGAGTTACAAAATGCTAAGATATAGTAGAAATCCTTGCCATAAATATATAGAGAGGGACCTGCAATATCAGATAAATTATTTTTTTTCATGCGAAACGCAGGTTGACCGGAAGTAACCAATGACCATGAAATAGCCTGCTTAAATTTATATTCATTAGGATAATCTTGAGAGTTTCTTCTATCATTTTTTGCACAATTAAACACCTCGTGCCCTGCATTTTCCCAATTAATTACATAGTCATTATTACCATACCACTTTCTAAAAGTTCCTCCTTTATTATATGGAAACCATTTTGCCTGCGATTGAATAGCTTCCTCTACATTCTCTGCAATGAAATTGCTCTTTTTATAATCTACTTCCCACCAAAGTCGAAGAAAACGATTATTATCACCTGTCATTATACCTGTCCTTGGAACACCTAAATCAGCTATCGGTTTACCTATACTAAATGCATTAATAATACTAGCATCTACCCAATATGCAATTGGCTCACCTGGAATCTTATTAAAATCGTCTTGCTTTGCTAGCTTTCTTCTTTTCTCCTCGAAGAAAAATTGTTCTTTTTTTTCTACAGAATCGACTGCCCCTTGTTTATCAAACAACCTTAAATATTTCCCTAGATAATTCTGAATATTGCTGTTTAATAAAACAAAAGATGTCGTTCCAAAATCAGAGCCAAAAACCCCTCTACCAAAATGAACCATATTTATAAATGTACATTGATTTATCAAATTATTCCTTAACTTTTCGTAACTAGATAAAAACATCCATACAGGTATATTTATCATAGTAATGTACCCATGTTTTTTGCACATCTTTAGCGCTTTTAGCATAAATACAGTACTCATATCAGATTTTGCTTCAGCATAGTATTTCTTGACAAAAGAGCTTAACTTTCCATTCATTCCATTGTTCCCCATATAAGGTGGATTTGTCATCACAACATCATATTTCTGCTCCATCACTCTAGCAATATTAATTAGTCCGTTGATAAATCGTTGAGACTTTTCAGTCTCTATACTTTCTAATGTCAATTGTCCATCTATTGCAAAATCATTTACAAACCGATGTAACAACTCCCAATTACACGAGTCAATATTCAAAATGGAACCGTACTCTCTTGCATCAATAAAACAGTTCAATAAATACTCTACTTGTGAAACTGCATTATTTCGATCTATTGAAGACAATGTGTTCCCAAAGTATTGTAAATTAACATTCTTTAACAAATTACTTTCGGTTATAGCATAAATATTAGGAGTAATTTCTTTAGCTAAAAATCTTCTGTCATATTTTCTACCTTTCATCATTAAAGAAAAGTAGGCAAGCTGGTAAGCTCTGGTATCTATATCTAACCCAAATAGGTTATTCTTAATTATTGCATTGGCAGCATCTCTTTGTGTATAACCTTGTGATTCATAGATTTGCATAAGTACTTCAAATGCATAAACAAGAATATGACCACTTCCCATACATGGATCTATGTTCATGCAGATTTTGATACAAAATAAAAAGCCCTCTCCGGGGCTTAACCCCGTAAAAGGCTTGAAATCAGTGCATTTAGAGATTCTCTCGGACTTTCTAAATGCATCAGATTGCTAACATATTGAGTTTTTCGACTGGTGCGTTATTGATTAAATCTAACTTGAATACCCTTACATTCATTCAGTCAAAATAATTAAAAAGTATAGGTAAAATTAAAAAGTTTAGTGTCTATGAGTTTCCTCTAACTTCATGTCTCGAGTTGGAAGTATTAATGTCATAAGTTGATTTTTGCCCCCGACGTATGTGGGAATAGATCAACCGGTTTTTTCCTGTTTTTTAGAGGTGGTCGTATGAGAAGAAACAGTCCAGCTTAATATACTTTCATCACATAGCTTTAATTTCGAATACCATTTTGTCTAAATATTCATCTAAGCTTATTTCATCCTTTAGTTTCTTCATTGCAATCTCAATGGGAATTGTTGCCGTACCAAGCATGTTCTGATTCTCATCTACAATACATATTTGAGTGCGTTTAAAATCACCTCTCACGTACTCGTCGTCAAATATCGCAGAGGATAGTTGATCTAAACATTGTGACGCATGAGCTAATGATGATACTACATCATGATTGATTTTCCCCTTTACATTCAAACAAAAAACCTCTGATAGCTCTTCTGTCGAATCAAATTCAAAACCAACAATTTGTAAATTGTGAACTATGTGCAATAATGATGATTCAAATCTGACATCAACAGTTACTTCCTCACCTAATTCTGCTGCTATTTCCTCCATATAATTTAAGCAAATTAATGTTTGAGCTAATCTAACAGACTTATAAATATCTTGTGTCCAATAAACTATTCGATAAAAATCTTCATTCGATATAGTGAGCGACTGAGAATTTCCTTTTCCATATTTAACTAATATATTGTCTGTATTTATCGTGTATGATTTATGGGAAGCGATGTTTCTCCATTGATTCGTTGATACTAAAAAAATAGGATCTTTAAGAAGTAGATTTACATCATTTTTGAATTGGCTTGGAAAGTTTCTGATTAAATTTCCAAAGTCATAACATGAATTATCAACAACTGTTTGGTTCAACTTTAATTTTACTAATTTGTCAAGTAGCATAAATCTTGGTTTAAATACACCTTCAAGAGTGTCGTCAATAACATCAAAATAGCAAGTAATTCTATCTCTCTCAGAAAGTGTTGTAGTGTCGGTTTGGATTAGAACATTCGTCATCCATTTAGAATCAGTTTTTGAAATATCATAAAAAGACTCAGCAAATATTCTAATTGTTCTTTCTTTGTTGGTGCTAAAACACTCCTTGTAAAAATCAAACATCCACTCAAACAAACTTAAGTACTCTGGCTTTTCATGCAATTTTATATAATTGATAATTTCAATCTTTAATAGGTCTTTATTTTTTTTCAACATAGTATCACTTGTCAAATATTTACCTAACTCTTGTTTTATCAATACGTTCCAATCATCTGCTGAAAATCCATCTGAAAATATCAGGTCCTCATAAATTTTATCTCGTCTCAAATTGACCACTCCCTTTTATAAGTCTGACATTTTCTCTGGATAAGTTTCATATATTAAGTATTTCTTTAAAACTGCATGTTATTTTTATTTCTTGCCAAAAGCTATATTTTCTGATCTTTGTTGTACTATCATTTTAAGAAGTTTGTCATCATGTATCCATCCATTAAATTTGATTAGTTTGAGTTTTTTGGCTCTAGCTGAATAGTTTCAATCTTTTCACGTTTCCAACTATGCCCGGTGAATTGTATCTTCATAATAAGGTGTATTTACATTGGACTAGCTTCCATGATCTCCTTAATTACTTCTGTTATCTAGCAATTGATATAAAATGTTGAGATGCCCAATCCCCAAAACTCGCTGCCTTGCATCAAGCAACTCATCATACGACATAATCGTTGTATGAGCAGCTTTCCGTCTTACGTCTATGTTAAGCCATCTCAAAATATTCACACCAATATCTAGTAGGGCATCATGATTATGAATATGTTCTTCAATATACTTTAACAAATCAATTGTTTGAAATCTCTTTGATCGACACTTCTCAAGAAGAAATATGCACTCACCCAATGTAAGATCCCTATCATTCGTTAGTTTATTATAGTTCCAATTAGATTTCGATAATTTTTCTAGATCTACTGATTCTTTAAAGGGAATAAATATAAGTTCATTTAACTGTATTTCAACTGCTCTGCAATACTCCAAACATACAGGAGCGTAATCTCCAGTGATGCTTGGCGAAAGTCCTGAGAACAAGGAATCTGCCATTGCTAATGCATCAACAGCTTTAGGGCTTATACTGTCCCAGATATGTGGAAAGTGATTGATTCTTAGTTCTTCTTTCTTAATTGTTAAAGTATCTTGTAAATCACCTAAAGAAAACATACTAGTTATTATTGAGTGATTTCGCTTCTCAATTTCATGCGTTATATTCTCAACTTCATTTTCATCTCCACTTTGAAGTGCAGTTTCAAGATCGTCTTTATACTGAGAGATACTTTTACTACAACTTGATATTGTCTCGGATTTGGTTCCCGTCATACCCTGAACGTCTAAAACATATCTACATATAGTATGAAACTGCACTGAATTAAGAGTTGATTCTTCAACAAGTCCTGTTGAAATAGATAATATTCGCTCCCCGGTTTCGCTCTCCAGATATTCTTCAAACTGTTCAAAATCATTTCTGAAAATCAAAATTGCTTGATTCTTGTAAGCTGAATTATATGCTTGAGACATATATTCTGAGAAGTTCGAGAAGTATCCGATCATTTTATATATTTCTTCTGAATTCTCACCTGCTCTTCTAACTCTATTCTTTAGATCGATGATTGTAATATTTTCACTATCTCCGACATGCTTAACTGAAATGTCTGGAATTCCTATTAATTCTCTAGAGCCGTTATCCGTTTTATAGTGCCAATTTTGTTTTATATCCGTATCCCAATATAATTTCGATCCTTTTTGATAATATATCTCTATAAAACTGCCATCTATACTCTTTAATTTGTATACATAATCTTTCATTCCAGGAACCAGTAAATTTGATGATACAAACTCCATATCAAAATCATTTTGGAATACTTCTGCTAACCTGTACAAATTCCAAACTTCAAATAGCTTATTACAGAATGAATCATCATAAACTAAGTACTTCAAATTGCTAGAGTCAATCCATGTTAACCCTCTATTTTTAAAGTGTTCATACCAATTAAATACGCGCTTGTATGCAAAAGCATTTCTAATCTTACCTTTTTTGAATCTTGTTTGGATTAGCTTTACTTTATTGAGATCAAAACCATTCTGAGTCTCACGTATTAAATTAGGAGAGATCATAGCTTTAAACGGCTGCTTTCGAATTATAGATTTAAAGTAATCCAAATCAGCTCTAAGTAATTTAATTTCGGTTTCTTGTCCCTTCACAATGTTCGTATTTATTATAATGTTTATTAGCTCCTGAAGCCTCTTAACAATATCATTAACTACATATGCTAAGTACTCATTTTCAACAGTAGCATAAGATTTTTCTTTAGTTATGCATGGATATTCTTTAGGCATACGTATCATAGACTTGTTTTTTACATATTCATTAATAACTAAACGCCCTTTAATACCCCCAGAAATCTTTACTTCCTTCTCTTCGTACGAAAAAGATATATTTTTTTCAACTTTTTCAATAGCAGTTATAACTTCTTTTATATTTGCTAATAAAATCCGAATATAAATTTTCCAAAACTCATCATTTATATCATGTGCTATATCAGCATTCAAAGTTATTTCTTTAACATTATATGTTGAAAAATAGCTCGACAAAAAGAGTAAAAAACCTTCATCACTATAAATATATTTAAGTTGGTCTTCTGTAAACGAATTATTATCCATAAGTTATCCCCAAACTATACTAACGACTTGAGAGTTCGCATGCTTTTTATGAACCATGAGTAATCACTATCTTCTGATACATATTCATAAAATTGTTTCAATTTCAAGTAATCGTATCCGTCTAATTGGGGAATAATTCTATCATTAACTGCTGAATCAATTATTCGCTTAATTTTAGACTCCTTTTGCGCTGCATCAACATTAAGATATTCATCTAATATCATATTAATTAATATATTCTCAAATAGATCCATAATCTGTGCTGTACCATATTGTAGCCCCAGAGAACTATCACTTTCTTCATACCGTATAAGCTTTAATAACTTGACCAATATTGCTTCTTCTTTTTTATAAGCAGCATCATCAAGCAAACTTTTAAGGTATGTTTCTTCTAGGCTTTGCGAACCAATTTTACCAATTTTACTTGAAAGCGTTTTGCTAAGGTTATCTTTACATCTCTCTATCTCAATATCCATTGATTCAATTTTTGGAGGTAGTATGCTTATAATAGTGAACCTTCTCGCTAATCCATGAGATAGGTCAAACACGAAGTTCTTATCAACATTATTCATTAACCCAATGATCCTGTATCTTCGAGGAACATATAAAATTTGTTTATTTTTGTCATTTTCGAACCATAGTGGTATCTTTCTTTGCTCTAAATTATCACTACCAAAAACTGTGAACAGATCCCCGAATACCTTGTCGATCTCACTTCTATTTAACTCATCAACAATTAACCACGAAGCCTGCTTACTACCAGTATGCTTTTCTTTTTGAAGCACTGTATTACAGCATTTGATAATACTCTCAACAATACGTCCATTTTTTCCAGATATTATTTCGTTTCCTTCTTCATCTACAGAAGGCTGTAACCCTCCGATTGTATCATAAGTTGTCCAATCTGATACTGCTGTAACAACATCAAAATCCACATTAAATGTACTACATATTATTGAAGCTATTGTTGTCTTTCCGGTTCCAGGTGGGCCTTGTAATATAACATTTCCTTTTATTATTCCTGTAGCAATTTCTTTAAGTAGGTCTTCGTCATCAAAAAATAATCCAGCTGCTGCAACTTTCGTTCGTAATTCATCAACTAGCTTCTCTTTTAATTCCAAAGGATATGATTGAATATGTTTCGTTGCCAAATATGTGTCATCATAATTATTAGGCCATACAGTTCCTTCATTATACTCTTGGACTTTATCAATATTTGCCATCTTTATTCCCCCCTCAACTTGTCTAGTATTTCATCCAACTTATCTAAGTTAATTTTTTCCATCTTGGCAACATGTACTTCAAAGGAAGTAGTATTATTTACCATTCCTATAATCTTGTACACATTATGCTTTAGGATGTTTTCAAACGGCTCATCCACAAAAATAATTTGATCCCCAATGTTAACGTGTTGTCTTTTAATATCACCTTCATCAAATAGGAACTTTTCTTCAGTGTCTACGTCACTTAAAATACTGGGATCGATCATAAGTGGCTTAATAACATTTGTAATATATTTACTATCTTTCTCGAAATACACCAAATTGAAGACATCGCGCAATTTATATTTTTCAAACATATCTTCAATAAATTCATATGACATAATCGCATCATATTCCGGAATCTTGTTAATTTTAATTTTTTTCATATGAACTGTTATTGAATCTAAGAGTATATAGTTAAATATAGAGTGCTTTACTCTGTTTCGTACATCCTTTTGCACTAGGTTATTGTAATACAGGGCATATCCAAAATATCTTTTTTCTCTTTCTGTTAAAGTAGTAGGGTCATCAATTCCTTTAACACTATTCAAAACTCTGTTGTACAAATTCCAAGCTTGCTCCATTTTCTCCGGCTCTAATCTAAACAAACGTTTGACTTCATAACCGGAAAAATTCATACCTTGAAGTGTATAGTAAAAGTCATCATTCTTAAAATCAAATAGTTCATTTAGATTATTGTTTTTATTTGTCGGTTCTTTGAGTGTGTCAATTATGTTTGAAAAAAAGTAAGATAAACTATCTAAAGGTTCTGCTGCTAAGTCTGAAATATCAATACCACATTTCTCACATTCAGCAGGATCGTCTAAACACTTCTTTACTACCGCAAATAGGAAGAATTCTATAACAAACGGAATATCCTCTGATATTTTTTCCATGTTTATGTTTGGTTGGCTCAATTCGTTAATGATTCTATTGTCTTCATGATACATTATCTTAAGAAGCATATCGCCATACTTAGTTATCTCGCCACCTTTATTAACCAGTCCCATTTTTCTTAAGACTTCTATATATTGATGAGGCATTTCCGTTTTCATAGCATACTTCTCGAGATTTTTGCAAACATTTGTAATGGCTTTAGTATTGGACATAAAAAACGAAATATGTCTTAATTTTAAACCGCTTTTTCTGTTCTTTGGAACTTTATCCTTACTGTCAAAAATAAAATCTAATAAATCCAGTTCTTCGTTACTAATCCACATATGAATTTACCTCCTAGCGTAAAATAGTAATTCTTCTATTTTCTTCTTGTTTGCACCATTTTGACTCTGATAGTTTTGTCTTTCTATGGTAGAGGGCGTTTCATCATAATATTCAAAATTACTAGTTTTTAATAGGTTTAGTAGTTCGTTTCTGCCTTCAAATGATTTGATTTCTTTTCCGTGATTCCAGTGATTATTTTCATCATAGTAGCTAATTAGTACATGTTTAGAATCAATACTGCAGAGCAGTTCAGACATCGCTTCAATAAACCGCTCTCTATAACAATATCTAGAATTTACATTATCTTTCATATTTTGACCTCTTACATATTCAAAGCCTTCTGCATATTCTAGTATATCTTCAATAGTATGAAATATTGCAAGAAAATTCAACAAATGATAATAAGCAGAATACTGCCTGAAGTTGTATGGTGGGTCAATGTATAAAATGCTATTTGATATATCAATATCTTTAAACTCCTGGTTCTTATGCAATAAATTGGCATCTTCATTGAACACTTTGTATGCCTTTCCTGAGTTGTAAATATTAAACATTATAGGTTTTAAGTATAATCTAGCCTCTG
Organism: Dethiosulfatibacter sp.; assembly: GCA_019084435.1. Next base: position 44,040 of record JAHRFV010000327.1, on the reverse strand, counting down.
CATTAGGATACAGTTTACTCCTATTAAAATCGTGGAAAGTTCCATTTACATTTGCGTTTAACGTTACTTCTTCTATTACACATGCAAGTAGAATGTACATTTCCATTTGATTAATATCGGAATTCTCATTCCAAGTCTTTATTCTTTGCATTATTTTTCCCAAGCGCAATGCATTTTCTGCTGAAAAGTAGTTTCGTTTACCTTCTGTTCCTCTAGAGCTGCGAAACTCAGATTTTTCACCCCAAACTGTATAATAATTATAAAACAGCATTTCTTCTTCAGAAAATCCTTCTAAAGGTATGTTGTTTAAGTATTCTAACACCTTAAGCAGTGGCTCGATTCCTCTTCCATAATCAATTTCATCAAAATAACTTCTACTATATAATTTTTCCGAAGTTATTTTTCTCTCTATATATTTCTTTCCTTCTACTATTTCATCTGGATTGCTTGTAAAGCCTTGCTTATTTATATGATCTAACAGTGTGCTAAATTTGGGGAATTCATTATTCTCAATATATACCTTGCCCAACACGTAGGAGAGCGGATTGATGTCATTACTTATTATGGAAAACCCCTGCTGTTTAAAATATTGGCCTACATTAGTTGTACCTGAGAAAGCATCAATAATTACTCCCTCTGTGATACCTTTGGATTTTATAAAATCCGCTATGCCATCAACAATTACTTTTTTATTTCCTATATATTTATCCATAATCACCTATAACGGCAGACTATCAATAGCTCGCCGTCATTAATTTCCTTTCTATTAGATTCTTTCCCACTCAACTTCCTATACCGGTGGTTTAAGTTTTTTATTTCGACATCAGTATAAAACTTCTTCGTAATCTGAATTAATTCATCCTTACTAATTACTCGTTTTCTAGTGCCATGCTCCTCGTTAGAATCCGAGTAGCTCAGGACAATATTAGCTTTTAGAGAATGAATCTTCTCTATCAATGCCTCTAGTTCCTTATACCCTTTCGATGGGATGCAATAATTTGATTGAAACCTATCATTTCTATAGCGACCATTCATTAAATAATACTTACCATGGAATTTCTTTTCTTCAAGTACTGGGTAGTCATATTCGACAAGTGTTTCTAAAACATGATAGAACCTTGAATAATGATCAATCGTATAAGGAGGATCAAGATAGAAAGTATCTGCAGCTTCCATAACTTCTTCACCTAAAACTTCTAATGCATCTCTCGAAAATACTTGATTCTCTTCAGAAAAAATTTCGTTTTTATTCAAAAGAGTTGCGTGCATCGTTCTAAATGGAGTCTCTATCTTCATATTTCTGTCGCGCATGCATCTTTTTATTGCAAATTTTTTTATATTACCCTTACTATCAGTTACTTTGATTGGTTGAGCGAAGTTTTTCCCTACACTACTTACAATCTCAGATACTGCATGCATAAGACACACTAAAAGCAAACTTTTTTCTATATCATCTTCAAGTTTATTAGTATTAATTTTGTCAATCGCACACCTAATCGAGTCAATCTCTATACATTGTTCTAAAGAAAAATAGCTGTTGGAATAATATAAGGAAAATAACATGTATTTATCTCGTAAATCGCGCAAAGCTTCAATTATGTCTTTATTGAATAGATTTAATGATTCTCCAAAAACTTCTCTTACATAAGGATATTTCTTTTCTTCAATATTTTTTCCGTCATAAAAAACACCGCACTCACATAATTCTGCCAATCCCTTATAATCTTCATTTTCTAGAATTGATTTTTCATAAGCTAAGGGCTGCTCGAAAATTTCTGTCAAAATCTTTTTGTTGTTTACATAAGCTTCTGACTCTATTAAATCTGTGTAATCCATACTCTTTGTATGATTAGGCAGCTTCTTTATCAGTACCTTTGTAATGAGGCTACTGTACTTTTGGACATCATTTGCCACTACTTTATAATCTTTAGCTAGGGCACGTGTTACAACCCCAGATCCAGAAAACAAATCAACAACCATTCCTCCTGGTTTTGTAACTTGATGTATTTCATTTTCAATTTTATCAATAATCCGAAGTTTACTCCCCAGATATTGAATTACTCGTATTTTCTCATCCACTTTATCACCTTTTCTGCATATATAATTATTGGGTCATTTTTTCATCTTCAATAAATTCTACAATATCTCCAATATCACAATTTAAAGACTTGCACACCTTCATTAATACATCCATACTTACTGTTTCACCTTTAGAAAGTTTTGTGATTGATGACCAACTTACTCCTGATTCTTTTTGTAAATCAGTTTTTTTCATGTCTTTATCAATTAAAATTTTCCACAACTTCTTATAACTAACAGCCATCGAAAGTCACCTCTCTCCTTACTTAATATATAAGACTAAAAAATGAAGACATAAGATATTATATCTCTTTCTTGTTTAGTTAGCAAGAAATTACTCTGAATATGCAGGAATTCTCTACGTCTTATCTTGAAAAACCAGTAGTGTTAATATCGCTAGTTAAGTTGTATAGCTACAAAATCGTGATTCCCATTTTAAAGTCATTGTACTTTGCGAACTTGACTACATACTGTGTAATAATGTTTCCCTTAAAATTTCAATATTTATCTTAGTCTATTTCTGCGCTTTTCCCACTTTCAACCCAAGAATCAATCTCAGAAATCTTAAACTTATATTGTTTACCAACTTTGCGGTAAGGAATTACCTCTTTTTTTATCCAATTACGGATAGTATCTTTACTTACTCCAAGGTGGTCAGCAATTTCTTCAAGACTTGACCATTTTTCTGGCTCGTTACTCATTTTTGTTCCTCCTCATATAACCGGTAGCATATTATGGATTTTAGCTATCTTATTGCATCAAATGAAATCTTCTGCCCATTCTTCATCAATTTCTTCTTGTCTAGTTTTTAATATATTAAGATAATCTTGTAACGCAAAACAGACTTTCCGCAAACTGAAATCCTTACTTTCTATTACACTCTGCAAGGCTGAATATTTTTCGATATCTTTACGTATATCTTCAAGAGTCAACCAAAACTCATGTTCTCCAGAGTTTTTATCATAGTCGTATGCCCCTATCCCATTTCTCTTGATAAGCTCAGTGAATGCTGAGTATTCAACTACTATATAGTTACTTTCAGTATCATCAATCATTGTACATTTGTCTTTTTCTTCCAGAATAACACTTTCAATTTCGTCAACGATTATAGGTACTTTCTCCATTATCTCCTCGTTATCATAATAAGTATCATCCAAGTCTTCGTCCTCATACAGCCTTAAAAGGTTAAATAAAACAAACCGCAAAACTGTAGAGTCTATATGTCCATCAACTCCCAATGCGAAATCATAATATGACTCATCAATTTCTACATTTTCTTCTTCATCATATTCAATATTTTCATGATATTCATACCAGCATTTGAGATTTCCGAACGCTCTTTCAATAATATTCCAGTATCCGACATTGTCATCCATACTATCATTACCTAGTATCTGTTCTAACTTCGGAATGATAATATATTCCTCCACCTTCTCTGGGATCATATCATAGAGCATTTCAAGTACATTTTCACTACGTGTATCACGTGGACCGTCAAAAAAACTTAATAGGCCTGAGGACATAGTTCTTTTTCTATCTGTAGACACTCTTTCAAATCCAGCCTTAAAGTTCAAAGCACAAAAATACTCTTGAAACGACCGATGCACAAAATGATATTTTTCTCCTTCTTTAAGCAGCAAACAAAGATTAGCATTTAAATCATGCAAAAAATCGAGTGCAGTAGTTTCCTGTGGGGAGTTTCTAAAACAGCGTTCAAAATAACTACTGAACTCACTTTCAGTAAATTCTACTTTTTCATCTTTATAAGATAGGAAACAAATCTTAGCAAAATAATGAGCAATTTTGTCCTTCGATAGGCCAGACTTAAATTCACGATCAAGTAGTTTAGTATCGTCGTGCTTTTTAGCAAGTGTTTCAAATGCCATATTATAAAACTTGTGAATCTTAGATGGTATTTCAGCATATTCTTCGTACGTCATTAACATGATGGTAAGTAATAATGGGTTTCCCGCAAACTCTTGGTGACTCCACCATAACTCCATGTCAAGACGGCTCCGAAAAGACTCTTTGATCCTAAGCTCATCTGAACTGAACTGAAAATTATCAATCATCTTTAAAGCTTGTGATTTATTGAAAGGTTGTAATTCTAACTCATTAAACTTATTTAGTGCAACGAGTTTTGATGATGGACGGGACGAAATTACATAATAATTCTGAGGATATGCATTTGTAAAACGTTCCACTTCTTGAGAGAATTTTGAAAAAGCTGCTGTTCTTACTTCATCCAGTCCATCTAAAAGTATTAAACCTGATCCATTTTTAAGAATTGCTGTATACTTCTCTCGTGTTAAGTTCTCATCAAATTGTTGAGCGGATAAAAAAACATACTCAAATACATCCATTTCACTTTCGCCATAATCCTTAAGCGGAACCAAAATAGGAAAAAGCTTTAATTTATCAAAGTTAATAACTGCATTAAGTAACAAATGTCGCATCATCATTGATTTCCCTAATCCACCAATACCAGTAACAATAGAGAAACGCGAAATAGAACATAACTTTTCTGCAGTTAAATTGTTGATAATTGCTTCATCGTTTTTAAGGTCATTACAAACATAGAAGCTATAGAATTCCCTAGGGGTCTTGTCATAAAGCAGCGTCTTAATTTTAGAATACCTATTGCTAACATTTTTTAGATACTCTTCAAAATTGGCCACATTTATGAATGAATCAATTTCTTCTATTAAGTCAGATGAAACATCCTGTTCGAAATCAATTGGAGTATTATCTGATTCTATTATGGCCTCCTCATATGTTGTATCTACTACTTTAATTTCTCTTGTATTCTTTAATTCACTTATATACTGGAGTGTCAATCCCTTGACAGTTTCCTTACCTACAGTGTTTTTAACACCCGCAGCAACAGTATAAAGAAATATCCCAGTTAGAAAATCATCCAACGCAAAATCGCCCTGTGAAAGCAGGGCGTTTTTTGTTTGTCCTATATATTTTTCAAAACTCAGTTTCTTGTCACCATCAAGCACACTATCTCTTTCAATGATATCAAGCAACGCAAGAACGATTAGCTCTTTTTTGTCTTCATCTAGTAAAGGAATTACATCCTCTCTAAACCTCTGCACTACTTCATCTTTATCAGCTTTTTGGGAAGCATTGATAACATTGCTGAGGCTTTCACCATTATTCTTTACCGTACCGCTTCCACTATCACTGATATTACCGTTCGAAAGATTCCCCGTACAGCTAAAGAGTCGTGATACTGCTGATGCATTATTTTGGTGTATGTATTGGCAAGTCGGATCTACAGTCCGTGTCATCGTCCCCAAAAGTACATAACCAAAAACACTTTCTATTTTGCACAATCGAAGAACCTGTGCAAATGTCCCAAAACACAGTCTTGTCATAATTTTTCTCCCTTGCAACTCATAAGCAAGTGAATGCAACTCACTGCAAATGAGAAGTATATTCCGCTCAATTTCGAAGCAAATCCCTATGAAAGTAAGCTGATGCCAGGAGTTCTGGTATCGGCTTTTTTTTATTTTGAAATAAGAGCAGTTCCTACTAATTCCTATTAATTCATCTTAACACAAATTATTTTCAATTGTCAATCAAAGGAGGAAATCAAATGGAAAACAGTACAAACCAAAGCCAACCAAAGAACAAAGATTTCTACGATGGAGCATGGCATCTAACCATTGAAGATCAAGTCATTGAAGTCACAGAGGAAGTTTATCGGGCCTACAAACAGCCCCTATGGGCGGAGAAAAAACGTCAAGAACGCGAGAAGCGCTGCATTATCAGTGATGGCAAGGGTGGTACAAAGAGATGTACTCGAAATTGCCGTGAATGTGATCTGGAACGTGCTGAAAAAGGTTTACCACTAATTGATCGGACAGGCAGTGTCCTGTCATTGGACAAATTCAGTGATGATGGATTCGACGTACCTAGTTCAGTAAGCGTTACTGAGCTAATTGAGGACAAGTTCCTATTAGAAGATCTCTTCGCTGCACTAGATGAGCTCGACCCAGAAAACCGCCGCATTGCTGAGCTCTATAGTTTAGGAATGCCTGAACGTGAAATTGCTGAACGTATCGGTTGCGTTCAGAAGACCGTCAACAATCGCAAACTCAAGATTTTTGCCCAACTAAGAGAAGCCTTAAAAGACTGGATGTAATTCATTACTCAAAACGCCCTCTGGTGTCCTGTGGATGTCAGAGGGCATCATAAAAACTATTTTTCAAGGTCATTACTCAAACTTCTCACTTCTGTCCTGTGAAGGTTGAGGGGAACAAAACAGCCCTCGGAATGGAGGTTCAACAATGCAGAATCAAGCAAACCAAACTGACACTCAGATTCGCGATCCTGAAATGGATGAAGAGCTGGCCGATGTTCTTACCGCCATCAGCGTAGTGTCAAAACGCCTTGCTAAGAAGCTTACAACGCTATCGCAGCAAGAGAAAGAAAAAGGAGGAAAACCAGATGGGCAAAATGAGTGAACTCTCTCTATTAGTGAAAGAGCTGAACCAATGTGGTGAAACGCTGATAGACATATCTCAGTCTCTTTCCAGCATGTTCAGTAGTAGCGATGAACCACCAGAAACACCTGCTCCAGAAGAAAAGGCCATAACGCTGGAAGAAGTTAGAGCAGTTCTAGCTGAAAAAAGTCGAGATGGCCATACAGCAATAATTCGTGAGCTACTTCAAAAGTATGGCGCTGATAAGCTATCAGAAATTAATTCTTCAGATTATCCAGCACTCCTAGCAGAAGCTGAGGTACTTGGAAATGGGTAAGCATGCACTTCTTTCAGCCTCTTCATCTCATAGGTGGTTAAATTGTCCTCCTTCTGTCAGGCTCAGTGAGTCTTATGAAGACAAAGGAAGTAGCTACGCTGCTGAAGGCACCGATGCTCATACCCTATGTGAGTACAAATTAAAAGTTGCTCTTGGACACCCTGCCAAGGACCCAACAGAGAATCTCACCTACTTTAGTGAAGAGATGGAAGAGTGTGCGAACGGCTATGCTGCTTACATTCTTGAACTGGTAGAAGCTGCAAAAGATAAATGCACCGACCCAGTTGTTCTGATAGAGCAAAGGCTGAACTTCTCTAAGTACGTTGAAGGCGGCTTTGGGACCGGAGATTGCTTAATCATCGCTAATTCCCAGATCCACGTATGCGACTACAAGCATGGACAGGGAATTTTAGTTGAATCCGAAGACAATCCGCAGATGAAGCTCTATGCACTAGGTGCCCTAGAAATCTTCGATGGAATCTATGACATCGACACGGTTTCCATGACTATCTATCAGCCTCGTAGAAACAACATATCCACCCACACAGTATCTAAAGAATCCTTATACCAATGGGCTAATGAAGTTCTTAAACCAACTGCAGAGCTGGCCTTTGCTGGTGAAGGGGACTTCAAGTGTGGTGATTGGTGTGGGTTTTGCAGAGCAAAGCACGAATGCCGTACCAGAGCTGAGCACAACATGGAGCTGGCCAAATACGACTTCAAGATGCCACCTCTACTCGATGATTACGAGGTCGAAGACATCTTGTCTAAATTGGATGGTCTAATCTCTTGGGCATCCGATATCAAAGATTACGCACTGCAATCAGCGGTAAGCGGTAAGCAGTGGAACGGATGGAAGCTGGTCGAAGGACGCTCCAATCGAAGATACACTGATGAAACTTCGGTTGCTAAAGCCGTCAGTGCAGAAGGCTTTGATCCATTTGAACAAAAGCTTCTTGGCATTACTGCCATGACTTCACTTATCGGTAAGAAGCGATTTGAGGAAGTTCTAGGAAGCTACATTGAAAAGCCTCAAGGGAAACCAACACTGGTTCCTGAGAGTGACAAACGTCCGCCAATTAATACAGCACAACACGATTTTAATGAAATTTAAGGAGGAAAATTATATGTCCAATAATACAAACACATCAAACAGCAATCCCATGAAGGTTATCACAGGTCCTGACACTCGCTGGTCTTACGCCAATGTCTGGGAAGCAAAGTCCATCAACGGTGGCACTCCAAAGTTCTCGGTATCCCTCATCATTCCTAAATCAGATACTGCCACTGTAACAAAAGTCAAAGCTGCCATTGAAGCTGCTTACCATGAAGGTGAAGCAAAGCTTAAAGGCAACGGTAAGTCTATCCCGCCTCTTACAAGTATCAAAACGCCTCTCAGAGACGGAGATTTAGAAAGACCTGATGATCCAGCCTATGCTAATGCCTACTTCATCAATGCCAACTCTGCTACTGCTCCAGGCATTGTAGATGCTGACAGAAATGTTATCCTTACTCGCTCCGAAGTTTACAGCGGTGTTTACGGTAGAGCAAGCATCAACTTCTATGCCTTCAATAGCAACGGAAACAGAGGAATCGCCTGTGGTCTAAACAACCTCCAGAAAATAAGAGACGGCGAGCCTCTTGGTGGAAAGTCCAGGGCTGAGGACGATTTCGCCACTGACCTTGATGAGGATTTCCTGTCTTGAGAACAATAAGCATCGATATCGAAAGCTATAGTAGTGTAGACCTCGCCAAAAGCGGGGTCTACCGCTATATAGAATCATTTGACTTTGAGATCCTGCTCTTTGGATACTCCATAGATGGTGGCGATATCGAGGTGATCGACCTTGCTAGTGGTGAAAAACTTCCTGAAGAAATACAATCAGCCCTTACTGATCCATCCATTACTAAGTGGGCCTTTAATGCCCAGTTCGAAAGAATCTGTTTATCTAAGTGGCTAGGCTTGCCTAATGGTCAATACCTCAGTCCAGAATCCTGGCGATGCACCATGGTCTGGTCTGCTTATATGGGTTTACCCCTTTCTCTTGAAGGTAGTGGCGCTGTCCTTGGTCTTGAAAAGCAAAAATTATCAGAAGGAAAAGACCTGATCAGATACTTTTGCAAGCCCTGTAACCCAACCGCCACAAATGGTGGTAGATTACGTAATCTACCAATCCATGCTCCTGATAAATGGTCTGAATTTAAGTCATACAACCTTCGTGATGTCGAAGCTGAAATAGCCATCCAGGAAAAACTATCAAAATTTCCCGTGCCTGAAGAAGTGTGGAATGAATACCACCTTGACCAGGAGATCAATGATCGTGGTGTTTCTTTGGATATGCCTTTTGTAAATGAGGCAATAAAGATGGATACTCGGTCTCGTTCAGAGCTGCTCCAAAAAATGAAAAGACTAACGGATCTTGATAACCCTAACTCCGTAGCACAGATGAAGAACTGGTTATCGGACCAGGGACTTGAAACAGACTCATTAGGTAAAAAAGTGGTTTCAGAACTCATCCAAACTGCTCCACCAGATCTTAAAGAAGTATTGGAGCTAAGACAATCACTGGCCAAGTCCTCCGTCAAAAAATACTCTGCCATGGAAAACGCCGTGTGCGCCGATGGTCGTGCACGTGGAATGTTTCAATTCTATGGTGCTAATCGAACAGGACGATGGGCAGGAAGAATTATTCAGCTTCAGAATCTTCCTCAAAATCATCTGCCCGATTTAGAACAAGCAAGAGCCCTTGTTCGCTACGGCGATTTTGAAGCTTTAGAAATGCTTTATGACTCTATACCCGAGGTTCTTTCTGAACTTATCCGCACCTCCTTCATTCCTACCCCTGGTCGCAAATTCATCGTTGCAGACTTCTCTGCTATTGAAGCCAGAGTTATTGCATGGCTTGCCGGAGAAAAATGGCGTCAGCAAGTTTTCGAATCTGGTGGTGATATCTATTGTGCTTCTGCTTCTCAGATGTTTGGTGTTCCTGTTGAAAAACATGGCGTCAATGGCCACTTAAGGCAAAAAGGTAAGATTGCAGAACTGGCCCTTGGTTATGGGGGATCTGTTGGTGCTCTTAAAGCCATGGGTGCTCTGGAAATGGGTCTTAATGAAGATGAACTTCAACCCCTGGTTACAGCTTGGCGTACCACCAACCCAAACATAGTCAGGCTTTGGTGGGACGTAGATAAGGCTGCCATGAAAGCAGTTAGAGAACGGACCGTCACTGAAACACATGGCATCCGGTTTTCTTTTCAAAGTGGAATGCTCTTTATCACCCTCCCTTCTGGAAGAAGACTCTCCTATGTAAAACCTCGCATTGGAACAAATATGTTTGGTTCAGACTGCATCACTTATGAAGGCGTTGGTGGCACAAAAAAATGGGAACGCATAGATAGCTATGGCCCAAAGTTTGTGGAGAACATCGTCCAGGCAACCAGTCGTGATCTTCTGTGTTATTCCATGCAGGCACTCAAGGACTACAACATCGTCATCCATGTACATGATGAAATTGTCATCGAAGCTGACATGGAAACATCAACAGAAGCCATCTGCAATCAAATGAGCCATACCCCATCTTGGGCAAAAGGGCTCTTAATGAGGGCAGATGGTTATGAAACGAATTTCTACAAAAAAGATTAGTCCTTTATTACTCACAGGAGAGTTTTCTGTCCTGTGAGTATTAGAAGGCACTTAAGCCTTCAAGAAATGGAGGTAATAAATATGTTCTATGTAAAGCAAACGATCAACGACTCATTGGAAATCAGGGTGGAGATCCACGATGACAATGTCTTTACCACCTGCCCAGATTGCGGTGTTGAAATCTGTGTGGATATCTCGGAGTTATTTAGTGATGGAGAAAGCGACCTTTATGGAACTGCTCTTTTCTGTCCTGAGTGCAGCAAGTCCAGATTGGAGGAATTTTAATGAAAGAATTAATTCCAAAAGACAAATACGGTATATTTGCTGATGCTCGGGATATTGCTTGGGCAGATAGTTTATTTGTAGCAAACCACTTTGAAAAAGAACACTTCCATGTACTTCGTGATATATCCAAAATCACTGACTCCAATTCTGGATTGAGTAAAGATTTCATTGAATCCAATTATGAGCTCTCCTATTACAAGGATAGTACAGGAAGAAAGCTACCTTGTTATATGATGACTCGCGATGGTTTTACAATGCTTGTTATGGGATACACAGGTCAAAAGGCAATGCGATTCAAAGAGATTTACATCAAACGCTTCAACGCAATGGAAGAGTTCATCACAACTTTGGTTACAGCTCGTAAGGATTTCCCTCTACTGACCGAAAACATAAAGCTACTTCACGAAAAACCCAAACCTTATCACTTCAGCAATGAATGCGACATGATAAACCGCATTGTAACAGGGATGTCTGCCAAGCAAATCAGACAAAAATATGGTCTTGAAAAAGACACTAGCATCCGTCCATACCTAACCGATGACCAAGTTAAAATGCTCGAGACACTTCAAAAAGTTGATATCGGACTACTTCTCTCTGTTCCAGACTATGAACAGCGCAAGCGATACCTGGAATGGTACAAGATGAAGATTTCCGATAGGCCAGCATAAAGGGAGGTTCCACTAATGGGAATTGATAAATTCAACGCTGAAGGTTACTACGACCCCACTGCTTATGGTGCTTTAACTAAAATCGAACAAAGAGAAAAGGCTGCCAGAGCCTTCCGGCCTCTTGTGTATATCTGCTCACCCTATTCTGGTGATATTGATAGAAACACGGATTCTGCCAGACGCTATAGCAGATTCGCGGTTGTGATGGGATGTATCCCCATCGCTCCGCATCTACTTTTCACTCAGTTTCTTGATGACAGTGATCCTGATGAACGAGAACTAGGTTTGTTCTTTGGAAATGTACTGATGTCAAAGTGCTCCGAGGTTTGGGTGTTTGGCAGTCATATTTCCTCCGGCATGAGAGCAGAGATCAACTGGGCAAAACGTAAGAACTACCCAATTCGCTACTTTTCATCTCAGTGTAAGGAGGTCATTTAGATTTATGAAAAAGATAAAAGCAATACAAACTGAATACAAAGGCTACCTCTTCAGGTCAAGGCTTGAGGCCCGCTGGGCAGTGTTCTTCGATTTTTGTGGTATTGATTACGAGTATGAACCTGAAGGATATAACCTTGGAAATGGGTTGACCTATCTTCCAGACTTCCTTCTTCACGGCGTAGACGGCAGATCTGGTGGCGATCTTTACGTTGAGGTCAAGGGTCAGATGACCGATGCTGATGCAGATAAAATCAACCGTTTTTATGAACTGGGAAAAGATGACCCTGATACTTACGGGAAGTCCCAGACAGCCATCCTTGTGGTTGGGAATATTCCTAGTGGTGCAGATATTGATGACATCCTATGGTCCATAGAAAATGAAGCTTACAATGACAACGGCAATTGGCCCAATAAGTACAACTTCGAAACTATCGATGGGGATTACTTTGCTGCATATCCCGGGATAAACCATAAAGGAAAATTTGAACTCTTCGGTGATGACAGCAACTATCTTTGTGATATGGATTCTAGAGCAACAGAAAAAGCCTATCGTGCCGCAAGACAGGCCAGATTTGAACATGGAGAAAGACCTCGTACGAAGGGAGGTTATTAAAGTGAGAAAACTAGCTATCGCCTACGGGAACAGCCGCCAGGCAAAGAAGTGGGTCAATAAAGAAATCACATTTGATGAGTTAAAAGATAGATTGAAGACTCCCATCCGTACAACAGAATCAGCTGAAGAATATGCTAAATTCAGCAAGGCTCAAAAAGATGATGCAAAAGATCATGGTGGTTTTGTTGCAGGGGTATTAAAAGGCGGTCGCAGAAAAATCGATACAGTGGAGCTCCGCTCAATGATTGCCTTAGATGGTGACAGAATTGATAAAGAGTTTCTTGAAAACTATGAAGCGTATGCTCAGTACACCTCTGTTCTTTATTCCACCCATAGCAGTACTGAAGAAAATCCGAGAGTGCGCATTATCTATCCTCTAGCAAGAGATGTGACACCAGAAGAGTTTGTAGCAGTATCAAGATACCTTGCTCAGATGCTAGGTATCGATTATTTCGATGAATGCTCCTATCTGCCAAACCAGCTGATGTACTGGCCCAGTACGCCATCCAACGGAAACTTCATCTATAAGGAAGTGGACAAGGACTGGCTTAATCCAGATGATATTTTGACGGCTCATCCTGAATGGACTGATCCTACAAGACTTCCAACTTCATCCAGGGAGAGCAAGGCAAATACTGTATCGCAGCAGAAGGTGCAGGATCCTCTTGGAAAGGAGGGTGTTGTCGGGCTTTTCAATAGGGTCTACTTCCCCGTCACAAAAGCGATCGATGTGTTTTTATCAGATGTGTACGAGCCAACAGATAATGAAGAACGCTACCATTTTATAGAATCAAGCAGCATGGCGGGTGTTGAAATCAAAGAAGGTGGCAAGTTCGTATACAGCCATCATGCCAAGGACCCGGCCTACCTTAAATTATGTAACGCCTTTGACATCGTCCGTATCCATAAGTTTGGAGATGACGATGTTAAGAAGTCCTTTAAGAGTATGTGTGATTTCGTAATGAAGATCGATGAGGTGAAAGTCTTTGCTACCAATGAAAAACTTGCAGAAGCTGAAGTGGATTTCACAGATCTTGGTGACGACTGGAAAGAAAAACTAAAGTATCAGCCCCGAAGTCAAGTACTCGAAAACAGCGTATACAACTTAAACCTTATCCTGAATCATGATCCCGATTTTAAGAACTTTGCATTCAACGAGCTGTCAAACCGTATCCAGGTCACTGGACCACTTCCGTGGGAAAGACCAGAAGGTAACGTGTTTTGGAGAGACGCCGACACAGCCCAGCTTAAGTCCATTATGGATATTCGCTACCTTCCGTTCTCAAGCAGAAACCACGATGTTGCCTTTACCAAGGTTGCTGATGATCGGAGATTCCACCCTATAAGGGATTATCTTGATTCCCTTCCTGCGTGGGATGGAGTAAAACGTGTGGAAGATGTTTTCATCAAATATCTTCAGGCTGATGACACTGAGTATATACGCACAGTGACTAGAAAGACCTTTGCAGCGGCAGTTGCGCGGATATATGTTCCAGGAATTAAGTTTGACTGCGTTCCTGTGCTTGATGGCGATCAGGGTATTGGCAAAAGCACAATTTTGAAAGACCTGGTAACAGCAGATTTTTATTCTGAAACTCTATCCCTTACCGATATGGACGACAAGTCAGGTGCTGAAAAACTTCAGGGATTTTGGGTGGTTGAAATCGGAGAGCTTGCCGGTATGAAAAAAGCCGACATTGAAAAAGTGAAAGCATTCCTCTCAACATCAGATGATAAATATAGACCCTCCTACGGAAGAGTTGTGGAAAGCCATCCTAGACAATGCATCGTCATTGCAACAGTAAATGGAGAGCGTGGATACTTACGCGACATCACAGGAAACCGCCGATTTTGGATCATCAAGGTACATCAGAAAAAGCAGAAAAAGACATGGGATTTCACTGAAGAATACAGGCAGCAGTTCTGGGCAGAAGCAAAACAAATATGGAACTCAGGCGAAAAGCTATATCTGGAGGGTGACATTTTAGAAGAAGCTGAAAAGGCCCAGAAGGGTGCCATGGAGGCTGATGAGCGTGTTGGTATGGTGGAAGAATACCTGAATACCTTACTTCCAGATGACTGGGATAGTATGGACTTGTTTGCCCGCAGAAATTACCTAAGTGGGACCGAATTTGGCAGGCCAGTGCATGCAGGTACTGTTGCTCGAACCTCTGTAAGCAATGCTGAAATATGGTGTGAATGCTTCAATCGCAACCTCTCTGAATTAAAGACCACGGATAGTTATCAGATCGCAGCACTCATGGCTCAGATTCCCGGTTGGGAACGAACCAGCAGTATCAGGCGTTTGCCCATATATGGTAGGCAGCGACTTTATCAATATTGCGGATAAAGAACACGACACGACACAAGTTTTTCCCTTATATTCAAAATGCTTTTTCTTAAAAGTAGATAGTAGATACCTGTGCACGTACACGCGCGTTAGTAAATATAGGGAAACGCTTGTGAATTTGTGTTTCTTGTGTCAGATGGGAGGTAAAAAAGTGACTGAAAAAATCATCGAACAAAAACTGGTAAAAGCAGTGAAAGTGCTGGGAGGCATTGCACCAAAGTTTGTCAGTCCGGGTTTTGATGGTATGCCGGACCGTATGGTGCTCCTCCCCATGGGAAGAATCGCCTTTGTTGAAGTCAAAGCACCTGGGAAGAAACCTCGACCCTTACAACTGGCAAGACATAAGCTCCTTCGTGATCTTGGATTCAAGGTTTATGTACTTGATAGCGTAGCAGGAATAGAGACAATATTATCCGACATGGGAGGTGATGCCAAATGAAGTTCATACCACATGATTATCAGCAATACGCAAGTGCCTACATCGAAAAAAACCCCATTGCTGCAATATTTCTTGATATGGGCTTGGGTTAGGAAAAACTGTATTAACCCTCACCTCCATAAGCAACTTACTCTTTGACAGCTTTAAGGTTCATAAAGTTTTGGTGGTTGCCCCTCTTCGTGTTGCAAGAGATACGTGGCCCCAAGAATTAGAGAAATGGTCACACCTAGATCATCTCATCTGGTCCGTGGCTGTTGGTACTGAATCAGAAAGAAAAGCTGCACTTTTGAAAAAAGCTGATATCTACATCATCAACAGAGAAAATGTCCAGTGGCTTGTGGAAGACAGCGGTATCCCTTTTAACTATGACATGGTAATTATCGATGAGCTTTCATCATTTAAGAACCATAAGGCTAAGAGGTTTAAAGCCTTGATGAAAGTTCGTCCACGCATTAAGCGAATGGTGGGTTTAACCGGTACTCCGACAGGAAACGGACTCATGGATTTATGGGCTGAGTTTAGGCTTCTGGATATGGGTAAACGCCTTGGAAGATTCATAAGCAAGTATCGAGACGACTACTTTATTCCAGATAAGCGTAATGGCCAGATCATCTTTAGTTACAAGCCTCTACCCTTTGCAGAGGATGCCATCTACCGACAGATTTCAGACATTACCATATCCATGAAATCCACTGACCATTTGAAGATGCCAGAACTCATTAGTTCAGAGTATCCAGTAAAGCTCTCAGAACCAGAACTTAAACGCTATGAAGAATTAAAGCGTGACCTGGTCCTTCAGCTTCCCGGTGGAGATATCACCGCAGCCAATGCTGCTTCTCTTTCAGGTAAACTGTCTCAAATGGCCAATGGAGCTGTCTACTCCGATACCCAAGAGATTATGCGGATCCATGACAGAAAGCTTGATGCACTAGAAGATCTCATTGAAGCCGCTAATGGTAAACCCGTTCTGGTTGCCTATTGGTTTAGGCATGACCTTGAGCGCATCACAGAAAGGCTGCAGCACAATAAAATAAAGTTCTCTCGCCTTGATTCTTCTGAAAGCATAAGGAGCTGGAACAACGGTGAATTACCAGTAGCTTTAATACACCCCGCTTCTGCAGGACATGGCCTGAATCTTCAAGAAGGCGGCTCCACTCTCATTTGGTTTGGTCTGACCTGGAGCTTGGAACTTTACCAGCAAACCAATGCCCGTCTATGGAGACAAGGGCAAACAGAAAATACCGTTGTTGTTCAACACATCATTACCAAAGACACCATCGATGGACGTATTCTTAAAGCACTAAGAGAAAAGAACAGCACCCAAGCTGCACTCATCAATGCCGTAAAGGCAGATCTGAAAATCTAAGACAACCTATGACAATCCTCGCCAATCCGAGTGAAATCTAAAATATTCGGAGGGCTGATATGAATAAACAAAACGCAAGAGAGTACTTCTCAAAAGCTTATCGCATTGACCATCGAATCCGTAGTAAGTTTGAACAATTGGAATCTTTAAATGCACTGGCCACAAGAGCCACGACCACTTTGAGTGCAATGCCAAGAAATCCGAACCGCTCAACATCAACAATGGCTGATGTGATTGCCAGAATCATCGACCTGCAGGAAGAAATCAATCAGGACATCATTAGTCTTGTAGATTCGAAACGTGAAATCATGACCATCATCAAGTCCATAGAAAACTCTGAGTACCAGACGCTTCTTGAGAAACGCTACCTTTGTTTTCTAACCTGGGAAAAGATCGCAGTGGATATGTGTTACACCATCCACCATCTCTACAAAATGCATAACGCCGCCTTGGAAGTTTGCAGCAAGATTTTAAATCAGGATACCTAAAACCATAGAATGATACCCACCGCATGTGATTATATGTAAAATGGAGGTTTATAAAAATGAGCTACCGTGAAGCTAAAGAAGACAACATCAGAATCTCAAAAGCTGGAAGGATGACCTACTACTTCCCCCACTGCCGCTTCTGTGGTGATGAAGTAAGATCCTTAAACTATCTCCGGGACAGACACTATGTCTGCAAGGAATGTAAGCCCCACAAAGAAATCCTATTAAAAACTGGTATCTTTGACTAGATGGATACTAAATAACATAGAATGATACCTACGATGTGTGCTTATATATAAAGTGAGCCACAATGTAAACAAGCCTTCTTGGGACCACCCCACGAGGGCTTTTCTTATGCCCAAAAGGAGGTGAACCCATGCCATACAAACCTAAGCGTCCTTGTGCTTACCCAGGCTGCGGTCGGCTTGCAGACAGCGAGCAATACTGCGCTGAGCATAAGAAGGTGGTGACAAAACGCTACAACCAGTACCAACGAGACCCTGCGTCCAACAAGCGCTACGGCAGGTCCTGGAAGCGTATCAGGGACCGCTACATCAAGACCCATCCTCTTTGCGAGGAGTGCGATAAGAACGGACGAATTGTAGCTGCTGAAGAAGTCCACCACATCCTGCCTCTCTCCAAAGGCGGCGGCAATGAAACGAGTAACCTGATGGCCCTTTGTAAGTCATGTCACTCAAAGATTACTGCTGAGAGTGGTGACCGCTGGGGGAGGTAAAATCCCTACAACTTTTCAATTCGGACAGCGGGCTGGGGTGTCGTGTTAAAAAACGCAGATTCAAACGGGGGTATAGCCTCATCACAGAAAAACTCCCTTACCATATGATAAGGGAGTACAAAAATATATCAGGCTTGACGCAAATAGTTGAACTTTCCAGTCGACCAATTAAAGGAAAAAGACATTCCATTGATGATTTTCAGGCTAATGCTGGTCTGTTTAGGATCCAGATTAAAGGATTCTATATATGCACTGATATCTAGAAGTTGGAAAGAACTGTGGTGGTCTTTCGAGGGATGAATTTTGTTGTTCATGATATGGCCTCCTTTCTTTTGTAATAGTAGGTTTAATTGGCATTAAATTGTTTGAGAAGCTTTCTTGCATTTTCATCGAGTCTGGTATCGGAGCATTTGTCTCTGGCAATCTGATATAGGTCTCTTAGTTTGGATGAGATATATTCACCCCAATCGGTCGAATTGCAGATGAATTGATTTTCATCATCGGCGACGAGATATGCCTCAATAATGTCAGATAATTTGTTAACCCCATCTGAATCGGTGTATTCGACACGATATAAATACAAAGTACTGTTAATTTTTTCAAGGTAGGTATGGAATACTTCACCAGTAATATTAACTTTGGTGTATACAACCTCTTCAATTTTTCGACCCTTTCCCAGCGATTGCCAACCGACCCAAAGTATACTCCAAAGAGTAATATCTTGATATATGTAGTCCTCTACACTTTTAGCAATGTAATCGGGAAAAAGTTCAAGCTCATCAGGGTTTGCCCTCTCAATTTTTTTAGCAATAGGACCGAGGCTCCCCCAATAATCAGGATCGTCCTCTATTCTATTAAGTTCATTCAGTTCTATCACATTCCAAAACAGATTGTCTTCAATAGACATGGAATACAGTGATTCGAAAAAATCGATCAGGGAATTTTCATCTGTTGTATGGTCGAAAGTGTTAAGTGTCAGGTAATCCATAGAGACATTTAAATAATCTGCTATTTTTTTCAGTAGATCATAGCTTAGAGTGTAGGCTTTGCCCTCTGATTTTTTTAAACGCGATAGATAACCTCTGCTGATGCTAAGCGCATCTTCAATCGTGCTACGTTTTATGCCTTGCTTATCGAGAAGTCTATCAATGTTATTCATGATGACTTGTTGTTGTTTATATTCCATATCGTGCACCTCCTATGCTTTGATTGTATAATATCAAAATTGAAGTAATTGGTCAAATATTTAGTTGTTTGAAGTATTTGAAGTAAAACTTCAATAAATATGTTGTTTTGTTGTTTGTAAGTCATATAACAAGCTTAGATTTTATCGAACACTATTCAATAAAAATTTAGACAATAAATTATTGAGAATCATTCAATTAATTTGAAGGCGTGCTTCATGAAAAAAAATATAAAAATTTTTAAAGGAGGTGTGATCATTGGCAAAAGACGGTACGAACAGAGGTGGCGCTCGTGTTGGTGCAGGGGCAAAAAAGAAACCTCTGGCTGATAAAATAGCCGAAGGCAATCTTGGTGGTAGGAAACTGACCGTGATGGAGTTTTCCGATACGGCAGATCTTGAGGGACAAGAAATGCCTGAACCAAATAAGATGCTTGAAGCCATTCAAAAAGACGGCAAGGCTCTGGTGGCAGGTGAAATCTACAAAGCCACATGGCAGTGGCTTGATCAGCGTGGCTGTGCTGCTCTGGTTTCTCCGCAGCTCCTTGAAAGGTATGCCATGAGTGTTGCTCGTTGGATTCAGTGTGAAGAAGCCATCACTGAATATGGTTTTCTTGCTAAACACCCTACCACTGGTAACGCCATTCAAAGTCCTTATGTATCTATGGGCCAGAACTACATGAACCAAACCAATCGTCTGTGGTTTGAGATATTCCAGATCGTAAAAGAAAACTGTACTGGCGATTACAAAGGAGCAAATCCTCAGGATGATGTGATGGAAAGACTTCTTTCTGCTCGTAGGGGCAAATAAAAAAGATGGGAGATAATGATATGAGTAAAAACTTCAGAACCGCAGAAAGTGTCTGCAAGGGACATCCTGATAAGCTTTCTGATTTAATCGCAGACAGTATTTTAGATGCCTGCCTTCGCAGAGACAAAGCTTCACGTGTGGCCTGTGAGGTCATGGCTACTAAAGGTAAAATCATCGTAGCGGGCGAGATCACCTGCAGCGAGAAAATTAACATCCGCCTTATCGTAAAAAATGTACTTCGCGAGGTAGGATATAACCCATGGAAATTTACAGTATTTGTGTTTGTACATCATCAAAGTGTAGATATTGCTGCTGGTGTAGATACAGCGCTTGAAGCAAGAAATGGAATTATTGATCCATACGGTTCCATCGGTGCAGGTGATCAAGGCACTGTCTATGGCTATGCTACCAACGAAAACCGTGAGCTACTGCCTCTACCTTTACTTCTATCTCATAGAATCGTAAAGCGTATTGATGAATGTCGCAAGGGAAAAATCATCAAGGGTATCCTCCCCGATGGAAAGGCACAGGTTACAGTTGAGTATCATGGGGATAAACCTATCCGCGTTAAGACTGTGGTAGTTTCTGTTCAGCACCACGAAGATAAAACACAAAAGCAGCTAGAATCAGATATCTTAAACAACGTGCTCTGGCAATGCTTTGAGGACTTTCCATTAGATGATGATACAGAAATTCTCATCAATCCATCAGGCAGGTTTGTTGAGGGTGGCCCTGCTGCTGATACTGGGCTGACTGGCAGAAAGATCATGGTCGACACCTTTGGTGGTCTGGCTTCCCATGGTGGCGGCGCACTCAGCGGAAAGGACCCAACTAAGGTTGATAGAAGTGGTGCCTATATGGCCAGGTATATTGCTAAGAATATTGTTTGGAGCGGGCTTGCTGATAAATGCGAGGTCGCTATTTCTTATGCAATCGGAAAAGCAAATCCAGTAGCGGTTAATGTGACATCCTTTGGCACAGGGAAAATCAGTGATGAGGATTTAAGTGAACTGGTAAAAGAGATCTTTAACTTACGTCCAGCGGCCATCATTGAAAAGCTGCGCCTTCGAAATGCAATCTACTCCGATACAGCAACCTACGGCCACTTCAACTCATCACTCTTCCCGTGGGAGAACGTGGATTTCAATTTAAACTTGAGAAAGGTGGCGGAAAGATATGAAGATTGAAAAACTGAAAACTAAGCTCTTACTTCCCGCTGATTATAATCCGCGTAAGGATTTAAAACCCGGGGATGCAGAATACGATAAACTCAAGCGCTCCATTGAGCAGTTTGGTTATGTTGAACCAGTCATCTGGAACAAGACAACCGGCAGAGTTGTAGGTGGCCACCAGAGATTGAAAGTGCTCCTGGACTTAGGAATGACCGAAGTTGAGTGTGTAGTCATCGAGATGGATGAAGATAAAGAAAAGGCCCTCAACATTGCCCTAAATAAAATCAGTGGCGACTGGGATAAGGATAAGCTAGCTCTTCTTATTGCTGATCTGCAGGGTGCGGATTTCGATGTTTCCCTTACTGGTTTTGATCCTTCTGAACTGGATGACCTGTTTAAGGATTCCTTGAAGGAAGGCATACATGATGATGAGTTTGATGTGGATGCAGAGTTGGAAAAACCCGCCATGACAAAACTTGGTGATGTTTGGAAACTTGGTCCCCATAGACTGGTCTGCGGTGATTCTACAAAGGCAGAAACCTTCACGCTTCTCATGGATGGAAAGCTGGCAAACCTTGTGGTTACAGATCCCCCTTACAATGTAAACTATGAAGGCTCAGCCGGTAAAATCAAAAACGACAACATGGGTGATTCTGCTTTCTATGAATTCCTACTGGCTGCCTTTACCAATACGGAAGCTGTCATGACACAGGATTCTTCCATCTATGTTTTCCATGCAGATACGGAAGGGCTGAACTTTAGAAAGGCATTCTCTGAAGCTGGCTTCTATCTCTCCGGCACCTGCATCTGGAAAAAGCAATCGTTGGTTCTTGGTCGGTCCCCTTATCAGTGGCAGCATGAACCGGTGCTCTTTGGATGGAAGAAGAAAGGCAAGCACAACTGGTATGCCGATCGAAAGCAAACGACCATCTGGGAATTTGAAAAACCTAAGAAGAATGGCTCTCATCCAACCATGAAGCCGGTGGCTCTTGTGGCCCATCCTATTCTCAATTCAAGTCTCAGTAACTGCATCGTCCTGGATCCCTTTGGCGGCTCCGGCAGCACCCTCATTGCCTGTGATCAGACCCAGCGAATCTGTCACACCATTGAGCTTGATGAGAAGTTCTGTGACGTCATAGTCGAAAGGTTCATTTCTGGAGCACAGACTTCAGATGATGTCTATCTCCTGCGTGGCGGCAAAGAGTACCGCTACAGTGACCTCCCTGAAAATAAATAACACAACTATCGAAAGATAGACTTGCTATTAACATCACTTAGAGTGATATATGTAGTAAGCAAAATAACAAGGAGGTCAATACCATGAAAATCAATTACAACGTAACTGGTAACGAACGTAAAAAGCTGGTGAAGCTCATCAGTGAAATCACAGAGATTCCTTCAAAATACCTGGGAATTCCATCTTGTGCTTACCAGGTCGGACCCTACCACATCGGAAAAGACGGAGAGCTAACCTTTGACAACGAATTGGATCAGGACAATATCAAGACGCTGATGAAAAAGCTACAAGATGCAGGGTTTGAAGCTGATGTGGATGAACCCACTCCTGCTGAAGCAGAGACCGAGGAAACTGGACTCATCATCCAGATACCAAAAGACTCCCTTTCCGATGAAGACCTGGAGAAGCTAGCTAAACTGTTAGAGGCAAAAGGCAGCCTCATTAAGAAAGCGCTTGATGTGGAAGCCCTTCCCATTGAAGCCGATGAAAAACGCATTAGCTTCCCTTGGTTTTCAAAACTGCCAAACCCAGACGAGATAAAAGCCTACTCCCAGTTCATTACAAAGCTTTGTGAGATGGCGAAAACCCAAAAGAGAATCACCGTAAAAGAGAAAGAAGTCGACAATGAGAAATACGCATTTCGCTGCTTCCTTCTCCGCCTCGGATTTATTGGAGAAGAATTCAAAACCCACAGAAAGATTCTCCTTCAAAACCTTTCAGGCAGCAGTGCTTTCAAAGGAGGTGCTCCCAGTGAAACCGATCAGTAAAGAAAGACTGGCCCACCTGCGCAAGCAGTACCCCGCTGGCGCCAGGGTCCAGCTCCTTTGGATGGATGATGTGCAAGCACCGCCAACGGGCACAAAAGGCACCGTGTGGGGCGTGGATGACACAGGCTCCATCATGGTTCAGTGGGACAACGGCAGCAGCTTGAATGTGGTTTACGGCATTGATTCCTGTAAGGTCATTGATGAAAATTCTAGGAAGGAGTCACAGCAATGAAGGCGTTATTTGGTCGAAAGTTCTACAACTTTAAGGAACTAAAAGAAGCAACTGAAGAAGCAAAGGAAGATGGCGTCATTGGCTCCGAATACACTGTGATTCGAGAAGTTGAACTCAGTGATTCAGAGTTCAAGAAGTTCACCAGTGATTTTCTAGAGGATCAGCCCTGGATCAAGAAGTCAGATGGTGGGACCAACGAAAAAGGTGAGCTTCGATGCATTAGGGTCATTAACAAAGACACCGGTGAAAAGATACTCACCAATCCTGAAGGCTACGACTATCCACGCTACTGTGGGATTGAAGATTAGCCTCTACACCAGAAACCTGCTCTATTACTACATAAATGACTTGCTATTATTCTCGTTTAGAGTGATATATGTAATACCAAAACAAAACCACACTAAATGGAGGATGAGAACATGAAAGAAATCAAAGCATTTGAAGAAGCCAAAGCAACCGGCGCAAACTTTAAGGAATCAGGAATCAACAGCACCATGTACTGGGCTTACGAAAGAAGCAAGGAAGCAGGAAACGACACCATCGACTTTTCTGAGGTCATTTGGGATTACGATATTGAACCCATTGTTAAAGCCTGCAGAGCCTACGGAATAGACCACATTACCATTTCAAGCACCTTCTCAGGACTGATCGCAACCCTTGCCGAGTTTGAAAAGCACGGCTGTAGGATAGACGGACTTACCAAGGTTAAGACAAGCTACACTGACTGGCAGACCGGCGAAAAGCAAATTCTACCAGCCATCTTGGTTAGCATTTAAGGAGGACTTAGACCATGTGGAGAGAAGGTAAAATCGAAGTCGAAAACAGAACCATTCACTACTGGATTAAAAGCTTTGACTTAGGCTCCCCTTACGGCATTGATGAGGGTAGAATATCAAAACTGATGTTAAAGCGAGATGGCCAGATCATTGCAAACTTTGATAGAGGCTGGGACATTGAACCCATCGACGCCAATGCGCAAGCTGCACTTGAAATATTCATGAAGAAATACAATTAACAACAAGATAAAACGCATAAAGGAACAGGGCTGTATGGCTCTTTTCCTCGTTACAGAAGACCTTAGGGTCTATTTTTTATGTCTTTTTAAAGGAGGTGTCCGCATATCCGAAAACTAAAGAAGTATAAACCAACCTCTTACATGGCGAAGGATTCTCATTACAGCAAGGAGATGGCGGACTATGCAGTAGGTTTTATTGAATGCCTCTCCCACACCAAAGGAACCTGGGCTGGAAAGCCCTTTGAACTGATAGATTGGCAAGAGCAAATCATCCGCGATTTATTTGGAACCATAAAACCAAATGGTTATCGTCAGTTTAATACTGCTTATGTAGAGATACCAAAGAAGATGGGAAAAAGTGAGCTTGCGGCGGCTGTTGCCCTGCTCTTAACCTGTGGTGATAATGAAGAACGTGCTGAGGTTTATGGCTGCGCTGCGGATCGTAACCAAGCCTCCATCGTTTTTAACGTGGCAGCAGACATGGTGCGAATGTGCCCAGCCTTATCCAAGCGGGTAAAGATTCTGGACTCACAGAAAAGACTGATCTATCAACCTACTGGAAGCATCTATCAAGTGCTTTCTGCCGATGTTGGAAACAAACACGGTTTTAATACCCATGGGGTTGTATTTGATGAGCTCCATACTCAACCGAATAGAAAACTCTACGATGTTATGACCAAAGGTAGTGGTGATGCCAGGATGCAGCCATTGTACTTTCTTATCACCACCGCCGGAGATAATCAAAACAGCATCTGCTGGGAGGTTCATCAAAAAGCACTGGATATTATGGCAGGAAGAAAGAATGACCCTACCTTCTATCCAGTGATTTATGGTGCAGATCTAGAAGATGACTGGTCCGACCCAAAGGTGTGGAAGAAAGCAAACCCATCCCTTGGCATCACTGTCAGTATTGATAAAGTAAAAATGGCCTATGAATCTGCTAGACAAAACCCCGCTGAGGAAAACAGCTTCAGGCAGCTTCGACTCAATCAATGGGTTAAGCAGGCTATTCGCTGGATGCCTATGGATAAATGGGATGCCTGTGCTTTCCCGGTTAATCCAGAAGCCCTCAAAGGTCGCGTCTGTTATGGCGGGCTGGACTTATCATCTTCCACTGACATTACGGCCTTTGTACTTGTCTTCCCTCCACAGGATGAAGATGACAAGTATGTGGTTCTTCCATACTTCTGGATACCTGAAGACAGCATTGACCTTAGGGTTAGACGGGATCATGTCAATTATGATGTTTGGGAAAAACAAGGCTTCCTTCTTACTACCGAAGGTAACGTAGTCCATTACGGTTTCATCGAGACTTTCATTGAGGAACTTGGAATGAAATATAACATCAGGGAGATCGCCTTTGACCGATGGGGCGCAGTTCAGATGACACAGAACTTAGAGAATTTAGGTTTCACTGTTGTACCTTTTGGACAGGGTTTCAAAGACATGTCTCCTCCAACTAAGGAACTGATGAAGCTCACACTAGAGCAGAAAATCGCTCACGGTGGTCATCCTGTTCTCCGCTGGATGATGGATAACATTTTTATTAGAACCGATCCTGCTGGCAATATCAAAGCAGACAAAGAAAAATCCACCGAGAAGATTGACGGTGCTGTAGCCACAATCATGGCTCTTGACCGAGCGATCCGCTGTGGTGGAGAAACTGGTAATTCCGTTTATGATGATCGAGGATTGCTCGTATTTTAGGAAAGGAGGTTGATGTCCATGGGAATATTGCAAGGAATATTCAAGGCCCGAGATAAGCCTAAAGACGCTCTTGGTGGCAGCCGCTACAGCTTCTTTTTTGGAAGCACCAGCGCTGGAAAACCAGTCAATGAACAAACCGCCATGCAGATGACAGCAGTGTATAGCTGTGTGAGAATCTTATCTGAAACGTTGGCTGGCCTACCACTTCATGTCTATAAGTACAATGATTCAGGTGGCAAGGAGAAAAACTTAAAACACCCGCTATATAAACTGCTTCATGATGAACCAAACCCTGAGATGACTTCTTTTGCGTTTAGAGAGACGCTGATGAGTCATCTTTTATTATGGGGAAATGCCTATGCTCAGATTATTCGAAATGCACGAGGTGAAGTGATTTCTCTCTACCCACTGATACCAAACAAAATGACGGTCGATCGCGATTCAAGTGGTCGGCTTTTCTATTTGTATCAGCGTGGCAATGAGGATATGCCTACTCTTGGCAGAGAACATCAAGTGTATCTTTCACCATCGGATGTTCTTCATATCCCAGGACTTGGCTTTGATGGGCTGGTAGGCTATTCACCCATTGCCATGGCGAAAAATGCTGTGGGCCTTGCCATAGCTACTGAAGAATATGGAGCTAAGTTTTTTGCTAATGGGGCTTCACCGGGTGGCGTCTTAGAACATCCCGGTACCATCAAGGATCCTCAGAAGATTAAAGAATCATGGAACGCTGCTTATCAAGGAAGTGGTAATGCTCACCGGGTGGCTGTTCTTGAAGAAGGTATGAAGTATCAGCCTATAGGTATTTCACCAGAGCAGGCACAGTTCCTTGAAACTAGAAAGTTCCAGATCAATGAGATCGCTCGTATCTTCAGAGTCCCTCCTCATATGCTTGCTGATTTAGAGAAGTCATCCTTTAGTAACATCGAGCAGCAATCACTTGAGTTCGTAAAATACACTCTCGATCCTTGGGTGGTCCGCTGGGAACAGTCCATGTGCAGAGCTCTACTCATGGAAAGCGAGAAACCTAATGTCTTTATCAAGTTTAACGTGGATGGCCTTCTGCGTGGAGACTATGTTAGTCGTATGAGCGGCTATGCCACTGCCCGTCAAAATGGTTGGATGAGCGCCAATGATATCAGAGAGCTTGAAAATCTGGATAGAATTCCAGAATCCTTAGGTGGCGACCTTTATTTAATTAACGGTGCCATGACAAAATTACAGGACGCAGGCGCGTTCGCAAATATTAAAGAAACGGAGGAACCTAAATGAAGAAGTTTTGGAACTGGGCACGAGATGAAAACACTGGTGTCCGAACACTTTATCTAGACGGCGTTATTGCCGAAGACTCATGGTTTGACGATGATGTCACCCCAAAGGCATTTAAAGCAGAGCTTACTGCTGGTGAGGGTGACATAGTTATTTGGCTCAATTCTCCAGGAGGTGATTGCATTGCTGCTAGTCAGATTTACACCATGCTAATGGATTACAAAGGCACTGTTACCGTAAAGATTGATGGCATTGCCGCTTCTGCTGCCTCAGTCATCGCCATGGCGGGGACAACGGTGCTTATGGCACCAACAGCACTAATGATGGTCCATAACCCCCTTACAGTGGCCATTGGGGACAGCGAGGAGATGAAAAAGGCCATTGCCATGCTTTCTGAAGTTAAAGAGAGCATCATCAATGCCTACGAAATTAAGACAGGCCAGTCAAGAACAAAGCTCTCCCACCTTATGGATGCTGAGACCTGGCTCAATGCAAAGAAGGCCATCGAACTTGGATTTGCTGATGGCATCTTGGAGGATGAAAAGAAACGAAATCAGACCGATGACTTTACCTATGCCTTTAGCCGCAGAGCTGTTACCAACTCTCTGCTGGATAAGGTAAAACCCAAACTACCAAAAGAGAATACTGGCACCCCAATTGAGTCGCTAGAAAAGCGGCTTTCTTTGATTCAACACTAAACTTTAGGAGGAAAACACTATGAATAAAATTCTTGAACTGCGTGAAAAAAGAGCAAAGTCCTGGGAAGCTGCAAAAGCATTCCTGGATACCAAAAGAGGTACAGATGGAATTGTATCCGCTGAAGACACTGCAACCTATGAAAAAATGGAAGCGGATGTGGTTGCCCTCGGTAAGGAAATTGATCGTCTTGAAAAACAAGAGGCTCTGGACCGTGAGCTTTCAAAGCCACTTAACACACCACTTACCGGAAAACCTATCTTCCAGGGTATGGAATCCAAAGGTGGCAGAGCCTCTGCTGAATACCAGAAAGCCTTCTGGAATGCAATGAGAACCCGTTCTGGTGAAGGACTCGATCCTGTTATTAAGAATGCACTGCAAATTGGTACGGACACTGAAGGTGGCTATCTTGTACCAGATGAGTTCGAGCGTACCCTTATTGAAGCTCTGGATGAAGAGAATATCTTCAGAAAGCTGGCCAACGTCATCTCCACTTCTTCTGGTGACCGTAAGATTCCTGTGGTAGCTTCCAAAGGTACTGCTTCTTGGATTGATGAAGAAGGTGCCATCCCTGAAAGCGATGATAGTTTTGGACAGGTTTCCATTGGCGCTTACAAGCTAGGTACCATGATTAAGGTATCGGAAGAGCTTCTTAATGACAGCGTCTTTAATCTTGAAAACTATATTGCTAGGGAGTTTGCAAGACGTATTGGTAACAAGGAAGAAGATGCCTTCTTCACTGGAGATGGTTCTGGAAAGCCTACAGGTATTCTTGCTGCCACTGGTGGAGCACAAATCGGTGTAACTGCTGCAAGTGCTACAGCTATTACCGTTGATGAGATTTTGGACCTCTTCTACTCTCTTAAATCGCCTTACAGAAACAAGTCCGTGTTCGTTATGAACGATGCCACTATTAAGGCCATTAGAAAACTTAAGGATGGTCAGGGTCAGTATATCTGGCAGCCTTCACTTCAGGCTGGAACACCAGATACCATTCTGAACAGACCTGTTTACACTTCATCCTACGTTCCTACCATCGCTGCATCTGCAAAGTCCATCATCTTCGGTGACTTTGGCTACTACTGGGTAGCGGATCGTCAAGGTAGAGTATTCAAGAGACTTAATGAGCTCTATGCAGCCACTGGCCAGGTAGGCTTTGTTGCCACTCAGCGTGTGGATGGAAAACTGATTCTGCCTGAAGCCATTAAAGTGCTTCAGCAGAAAGCGTAATGGAGGTGTCCTATGGGTTATAACACAAAGAACTATACCGAACAGGGCGGTGAGAAAACCGTCATTGGTGGAACTCTTGAAATCAAGGAGGGAGCATTTGTTACAGGGCTCTCTCCTCATCAGATCACTATTGCTACTGAAACAGCTCTTGGAGGAATCAAAGCTGCGCCAAAAGCTGAAACGGACACAGTCCCTGCAAAAATTGATGAAGATGGAATCCTGTATGTTCCCACTTATCCAGTCGTACCTGAGACACCAGTTGTCGATTACCAAGCTCCTAGTACCGCTGAAGATATCCCAGGCCTACTGGCAGACTTTAATGCCCTTCTTACAAAGCTTATAGCAGCCGGTATTATGGCTACAGACTAATGAAAGGATGGTGGCGGTATGACACTGCTGGAAAAAGTAAAAGCAAATCTTATTCTTGATCACTCGACTGATGATGAACTCCTTGAGATGTACATCACCGCCGCTACCCGGTATGCAGAAAGTTATCAGCATCTTCCTGAAAACCACTACGTGGAAGCAGGTATGCCAGCCACGACTGAGCAAGCCATCATCATGCTGTCGTCCCACTTCTATGAATCTAGGGACGGCAGCACTGGTGGTTTCTTTTCAGATAATGTTCAGGCCGGACAGCAGGTGTGGAATACAGTCAATCTTCTACTGAGACTTGATCGGGATTGGAAGGTGTAGTTATGAGTTTTGGAAAAATGAATACCTTTATTGACATCATTGAGAGCGTCACCATAAAAGATCCTGAAGGATTTAGAACTGAAGTTGATAACATTGTAGCTTCTGTAAGAGCTTACCGTGAAGGGCGACATGGCAATGAAAAATGGGCAAATAGAGCTTCCTTTTCAGAAGCCACAGACCTTTTTCGCTTTCGTCATATCCCTGGTATAACCATAACAACAACCATGGTGATCATCCATAGTAATAAGAGATTTGAAATCACATCTGTTGAGGATGTGAAGGGCCGCGGTATGTATATTGAAGTGCTGGCCAAGGAGGTGGTTCCAAGTGGCTAAAGCAACCATGAAAATGCCCGATGACTTTCTGATGAAGCTCTCAAAACTTGGTGATAAGACCGATGAAATTATCTCTAATGTTTTAGAAGCTGGTGGTGAGGTTGTTCTGGATAAAGTGAAAACCAACCTTAAAGGCGTTATTGGGAATGAAACCAAAGAAAAAAGCCGTTCTACCGGTGAGCTGGTTTCCTCCCTTGGCCTCTCTCCCACTAAGCTAGACCGAAATGGAAACTTTAATGTCAAGGTTGGCTTTAATGAACCTCGTGGTGATGGAGATGCCAATGCTAAGATTGCAAATATCCTTGAATACGGGAAATCAGGTCAGCCACCTAAACCCTTCTTGAAGCCAGCAAAGTCCGCAGTTCGGAAGGCATGCATTGAAACTATGAAATCAGAACTGGATAAGGAGATTGAAAAGCTATGAGCTTACTTGCGGATTTAAACCACATACTAGAACCCTTAAACATTCCTGTGGAGACCGGAGTGTTTTCTGATACGCCGCCTGATGAATATCTGGTCATCACCCCCATGTCTGATAGGCTTGATCTCTTTGCAGATAATGAGGCCTATATGATTGTTTCAGAGGCAAGGCTTTCTCTTTTTACTAAGAAGAACTATATGAAGCGCAAGAAAGAACTAACAAAAGCCCTGCAATCCGGAGGGGTCACTATCACGGATAGACAGTATGTTGGTTATGAACATGATACTAAATTTCATCATTACGCCATTGACGTAATGAAAGAATATGAAACGGAGGAAGAATAAATGGCAACGATCGGATTGGACTCTCTATTTTATGCAAAAATCACAGAAGATCAAAACGGCATCGAAACCTATGGCACCCCTAAAGTGCTGGCTAAAGCCATGACCGCAGAGCTGAGCATTGAGCTCATTGAAGCCATTCTTTATGCAGATGACGGTGCCAGCGAAGTGGTCAAAGAATTTAAGAGTGGTGCTTTAAGTTTAGGAATTGATGACATTGGCTCACTTGTAGCTCAGGATTTAACCGGCTGCAAGATTGACAGCAACAATGTGGTGGTTTCAAGAAGTGAAGATGGTGGTAGCCCTGTGGCAGTTGGGTTTCGTGCCAAGAAGGCCAATGGAAAATATCGCTACTTTTGGCTCTACAGGGTTATCTTCTCTGTTCCCGCCACAAGCCTTGCCACCAAAGGCGACTCCATTACTTTTAGCAGTCCCACTATAGAAGGAACCGTCTTTAGAAGAAACAAACTAGACGGAGAAAGCAAACATCCTTGGAAAGCGGAAGTTACTGAAGGAGATAATGGTGTAGCGGCATCAACAATTACAAGCTGGTTCACATCCGTTTATGAACCAGACTTCACAGCCGTAACCCCAACCATTACCATCACAACCCAGCCAGCAAGCTTAAGTGAAGTAACCGCAGGAAGCATTACTGGAAGCCTTTCTGTTGTGGCAAATTCCAACACCTCAAACCCTGTAACCTATCAGTGGTTTGAAAATACCATCGATAGCACCACTGGCGGTACTGCCATTAATGGAGAAACTTCTGCGAGTTTTGATATACCAACAGACCTGCTGGCAGACACTTACTACTATTACTGTGTTTTAAGCTCTAGTGGTGCAGAAAATGTGACGACCACAGTGGCTACTGTTGTTGTATCGTAAGGGAGGAATGATCATGGCAGATGAGAAATTAAAGGTTGATGAGGCCGCTGAAGAACGAAGTACCACCATTGATATTGGCGGCACGGAGTTTAAGATGATTCTTACCACCAAAGCTACAAAGGAAATTGCCAAGCGCTATGGTGGTCTTGAGAATTTGGGCGATAAGCTGATGAAAACTGAGAACTTTGAAATGGCGCTCGAGGAGGTGGTGTGGCTCATCACCCTTCTGGCAAACCAATCCATCCTGATCCACAATATTAGGAACAAGGATGATAGAAAAGAACTTCTCACAGAAGATGAAGTGGAACTTCTTACCACTCCCTTTGACCTGGCTAATTACAAGAATGCCATTATGGCCAGCATGATAAAAGGCACAAAAAGGAATGTGGAGAGTGAACCATCAAAAAACGAGGTGGTCGGGTAAGTGATCAAGAGTTATTTACCCGACTCATTTACTATGGCACTGCCCACCTAAATAGAAATGAAGATGAGGTATGGCTATTACCCATTGGTTATGTGATGGACCTTTGGGAGTGTCATAAGCAGTTTATTGGTATCTCAAAACCAAGAAAGGAATATACCATCGACGATGTTGTTCCTGAGTTCCTGTAAATTATTCCTATTAAATTTCAATCTTGTCATATATAATAATGTGTATGGCGAACTGAATGGAGGGATAAAATGTCGAATAATACAGGCTGTAGTTGTTGTGGTGACATTGTAGATTTAACCATGACTACTGAAGATATGAATAAGTGTCCTATTTGTAATCAAGAGGGCAAAAAAGTGAAAAATATAACAGTTAAACACCTAGTTAAAGAAGAATATGTAGAATCAGTAGAAACTATGAATTATTCAATTTGTATGAACGAAGATTGTGATACTGTATACTTTAGTGAAAACAAAGGAATTCAGTTTAGCAAAGAGCAAGTAAAAGTTCCTATTTGGTTTAAGAAAGATGCGGACCCTAGGTATGCTTGCTATTGCAGTGAAGTTACTATTAACCAAGTGAAAGAAGCAGTAAGAGATAAAGGCGCACGAAAGATGAAAGATGTATTAGCAATCACAGGTGCTATGAAAAATTCTAAATGCGAAATTAAAAATCCACTTGGAGTTTGTTGCCATGAGACAATTCAAACGGCGATTGACGAAGCACTAGCAGAATAATAAACAAGTTTTCATTTATCAAGACACTTCTGATGAGGTGTCTTTTTTCATGCCCCAAAGGAGGTGAACGCTATGTCGGACTTCGGCCTGAAAATAGGTGTTGAGGGTGAAAAAGAATTTAAGAACTCTCTTCGAGATATCAATCAAACATTCAAGGTGCTGGGTTCTGAAATGAATCTGGTTACTTCACAGTTTGATAAGCAAGATAAATCCATCAAGGCTATAACAGCAAGAAATGAAGTCTTAAATAAAGAGATTGACGCTCAGAAAAACAAAGTATCCACCCTTGAAGCTGCACTGAAAAATGCTGCGGAGTCCTTTGGGGAGAATGACAAGCGAACAAAAGCCTGGCAGATCCAGCTAAACAATGCAAATGCGGACCTAAACAAAATGGAAAAAGAGCTGGATGATAACAACAAGGCTCTTGATGCAGCCAGTGATGGGTTTGATGATGCTGGTAAAGAAGCGGACAGGTTTGGGGATGAAATCAAAGACTCTGCAAAAGTGGCAGATGATTCCGGTGGTAAGTTTGAGAAGCTCGGTTCAGTTATGAAAGGTGTGGCTGCGGGGATTGGTGTTGCCATGGCAGCCATTGGAACAGCAGCTGTCACGGCAGGTAAAAAGCTCTTTGATATGGCCAATGATGCCGCGGCTGCAGGGGATGAAATCGATAAGGCCAGCCAAAGAATAGGTCTTTCCAGGCAAGGTTATCAAGAGTGGGACTATGTCCTTTCCCAAAACGGTGCCAGCATTTCATCCTTAGAAAACGGAATGAAGAAACTTAATAACACCGTAGACGATGCCATCAATGGGAGTTCCTCAGCCACAGAAAAGTTTCAACGCCTAGGTATTTCCATGTCAGACCTTGAGGGTAAATCCCGAGAAGAAGTCTTTGAGATGACCATTAAAGGTCTACAAGGCATCTCTGATGAAGGTGAAAAAGCGGCCATTGCCAATGACCTACTGGGAACATCCTCAGTTGAGCTTGGGGCGCTTCTAAACCAGACCGCTGAAAGCACCGATGCTCTAAAAAACAAAGCAAGTGAGCTAGGGCTGGTTATGAGTGATGAATCTGTGGATGCTGCGGTGAACTACACAGACGCCATGGACAATCTCACCCGCTCCTTTGCCGGGGTGAAAAACAATATCACATCACAGCTCCTCCCTGGCTTTACCATGATCTTAGATGGTTTGACGGGCCTCATCACTGGTCAAGAAGGAGCTGCTGAGCAGTTAAAAGAAGGAGCAAGACAGACGGTTGAGCAGATTGCTGTCATCCTTCCTCAAATTCTGGATGTGGTTACTGGACTTATTGCGGCCATTGCAGAAGTTGCACCTGATTTGATTCTCGCTCTTGTCAGTGGGATTTTAGATAATCTTCCCACACTTATTGAAGCGGCAACCAATATCATCATGACCATTGTAGGTGGCCTTATCGAAGCCTTACCTCAAATTACAGATGGTGCTTTGCAGCTTGTTCTAACATTAGTGGATGGGATTATTACCAATCTACCTGCCCTGGTGGAAGCGGCGCTAGTGATGATTGTGACCCTTGCAACGGGCCTTGGAGATGCCCTACCAGAACTCATTCCATCCATTGTAGAAGCGGTTATCCTTATTGCTACAACACTAATAAATAATCTGGACTTGGTACTAGATGCAGCTTTTCAGATTGTCAGCGGCTTGGCTATGGGACTTTTAAACTCTCTACCAACATTGATTCAGTCCCTGCCTCAGATTATTAACAGCATCATTACCTTTATCACCAGTAACCTACCAAAGCTCATTGAAATGGGAGTTCAGCTGACCATTCAGCTTGGTATGGGACTTATTCGTGCCATTCCTCAGATCGTGGCTCAACTACCTCAGATCATCATGTCTATTGTCACCGGACTTGCCCGTGGGATCCCATCAATACTAGAAGTGGGAAGAAATATCGCCAGAGGTTTATGGGACGGTATCGCATCGATGATTGGTTGGCTTGGAGAAAAGGTGAAAAATATGGTCAACGGTATCGTTGGTGGTGTTAAAAAGGTTCTTGGTATTAGATCTCCTTCAAAGGTATTTGCAGGCATTGGTTCCAACATGGGTGAAGGTATTGGAGAGGGCTTCGAAAAAGCCATGGGTGATGTAGAAAAAGATATGCAGGGAGCTATTCCTACAGACTTTGATTTAGACCTGAACTCTCAAGTCACTGGAAGTTTTGGTGGTTCTGACGGCGCAGTCTTTGATGTGACTATCCCTCTTACCATTGACGGTAATATTCTAACCCGTGTTATTGCACAGCTTCAGTGGAACCAAAACACCGTCACAGTTAGAAACCTGGGTGTGGCTGGAAGTTAATAGAAAGGAGGCGATCCCTTGATTGAAATTTACGCGGGAGCAACCATGATTCAGTCCGTTAAGAAAGTCATCAGCTCAAATATTAGAGAAACCTTGGAGGGTGAGTTTACCCTCTCATTTACTGTTATGGCGAAGTCTGCACTGGCTTTAAAAACAAAGCAAATTGCAAAACTAGATAATCAGTATTTTGAACTGGTTCAAATCAGCAAATCAATTCAAGGGAGCCTGCCGGTCTGCTCTGTTCTTTGTGAGCATGTGTCTTACCTGCTCAACCACGAGATGTATAACATCACTGAGTTTGATTTTACGGGAGATCCAGCTACAGGATTATCCCAGCTCCTTGCAGGCACTCCCTATTCAGCAGGGATTGTGGATTTTACAGAGAGCGTCACGATGAAAATCAACCAGAAGGTTTCAAGGCGAGCTGCCCTTATGCAGTTCATTGCTATTTTGGGTGGTGAAATCCAGTACGATGGCTATAGCATTAATATTCGTAGCCATAGAGGCTCCAATGATTATATCCCTGTGATGGGTTCAAAGAATGTTACAAACGTGGCTGTATCCCATGATTCCAGGGAGAATGCATCATCCTATGACATTTCCTTTTTCAAACTGATGGATTTGGCTGTAGGCGATAATGTGCACATCATCTTCAATCCATTAGGAATCAATGTGAAAACCAGGATCATCTCACTTGAGTACAATCCATTTTACAGATTCAACATCCGCGTTGAGGTGGGAAGATACAGACCAAGTATTTCTGATACCTTCTATCGCATCGAAAATTCAATTTCTAATGTTGGAAGCTCTGTGGATGATCTTCAAAACCAGGTCTATGACTTAGGTGTCTCCTACACCATTGTAAAAACGCTGTCGGTGGTTAATAACAAAATCAATGTGACCTATGAAGTGGAAAAAGGTGATACCCATCAGTATCATGCCGAGTACAGCTTCACCACAGATTCCAGTGGCAGGATCACCAGCATTGCCTTAGAAGATATTTTCTCAGAGCTTCTCCTTAAAGAGGTCTCTTCACTTCTGATTGATGCTGCAGCCTTTGAAGTGACCTACGCCGATGGATCTACTGGAAGCTACACCTACTCCACCGATTCCAGCGGAAGAATTACAGCCATTGAGAAAGTTTAAGGAGGAAACCCATGAGCTATGATCGTAATTTTAATAACACCTTGGCCATCTGGACGGCTTTTGGTGGCAGGGGCAGCATTGTACTTCCTATTCCTACCTTAAGTTGGACCAAGAAGTACTATAACAATTTTGGCTATACCCAATACGGAAGTGAAAGACAGATTAATGTCTATGATAACGGAAATGCTCAGATTGCTGTTTATTACGCCAAAACCCCATACATGTCATACTGGAACAAGACCACCAAACAATGGACCGTTGTCAGTGTTCCTTGGTGGAGTCATGGACAGCCTGAAATTCTTTATGCTGCTGATGGTGTCTTTATCGCAAAGATCGTGGGTCTCGCCAATATCATCGCATCCTTTGATGGTATTACCTGGCATAATGCTGGGTACTGCGCCGGAGCACAAAATGCCATGACCTGTGGTGCTTATGATATGGACAGAGGCTCTGGTGTGGTCAGCTGGTGGTACTATAAATCCCCGGTTTACTATAGCTTTGATTCCCTGGAAGAACGAACTGCCTGGACCCTGGTCGGATCGGACGGAACCTCAGTCCCCATCTTTAAATACCTGACCCGGCACAAAGGATACTTTGTAGGTGTTGTTGGTGGTGACAAATCCATCGCCAGAGCCAGCACATCAAGTCCAGGAAGCTGGGGAACCACCATTCCTGAAGATGTGAATGATACTCGGTACATGTTCATTCGCTCTATCAATGGTGTGCTCTTTGTGATGAAATTCAATTACACCAATGTGGGTGGCGATTACACCTACTATGTGAAGCTCTGTGTGATGAACGATGATGCTACACAGATTACTGAAACCAATCTTTCCTGGGTAGGAGATCTGGCAAATAACAATATTCCTAATCCAAGAAACATCATGTGGATGCCTGATTGGGGGAAGTTTGCACTTCTAAAAGAGAGCAGTCTTTGTGTATCCTCTGATGGGATTACCTGGGAATGCTTGCATCAACCTGGTTTTACCACTAGTCAATACGACACTTTCGATGGTGCCATGTACATTCCCGGAGACGGGTTCTATGCCAAAGCCAGCGGGTATGTCTACTATGCACCTTACTAATTGAAGCCCATTTCTATCAGATTATGACGCCTTTAGCCGGGCGTCTTTTAATATATAAATCTACATGAAAGCGAGGAAAAACAATGAGAGATATTTGGACTTATATTCAACTGGCTATTGCTGGCCTTGGCGGTTGGCTTGGCTGGTTTCTCGGAGGTTACGATGGATTTTTATATGCCCTGATTGCCTTTGTTGTCATTGATTATCTGCTTGGTGTCATGTGCGCCATTATCGAGAAGCATTTATCCAGTGACGTGGGTGCTCGGGGCATTTTCAAGAAAGTCGTTATTTTTTCATTGGTAGGCATTGCCCACATAATTGATCAGAACATCATCGGTGATGGTGGTGTCATAAGAACCGCAGTTATTTTCTTCTACCTATCCAATGAAGGAATCAGCATTATTGAAAACTCAACAAGAATCGGGCTTCCTGTACCTGAGAAGCTCAAAGAGATCCTTGAACAGCTAAAAGACGGTGGCGATAAAGACGGAACAAAGTAATAAATGATTTTGCCATTTGAGCATTCTTTGCATATGTAACTTATGGAGGTGTTCAAATGGTATTTATTCATTGTAGCTATTGCGAAGAACCACTATGCGTTATCAATTACAATTTGCTCCTCAGTGACAAAATGGTGATCAGGAACTATCAAGAGGAATGTCCATGCTGCCACAAAACTCTAGACTTCTATTGGCATGAAAACAGCGATCAGATTTTTGATGAAGGAAAACTGGATTAGCTGTATAAAATGTCATCCCCTTCGCATAATTCTTTTGGAGGGGATGACAGTGACCAAAATTAAATGCCATTGTGGTGCGACGTTAATCTTAGTGAAGTATTTAATGCACTTAGAAGGGAGTTTAACATTTAGAGATTATTATGGCACATGCCCGGTTTGCGGGAAAGAAAATGAGACAAGAGATTTAAATGAAGACGACATAACTGCTCAAGAATACCTATTCTAGTAGAAGCGTCATAGGCCAAGCCTGTGGCGTTTTTATTTTTCTATAGATTGCAACAAATCGTAGGAGGGAATATCTATGAATCTTAAAAAACTTATCTTTACAGAAAATGAATGCTATAAAGCAGGCAGAAAAATCAAGCCCAAGGGTATCATGGTCCACAGCACCGGAGCTAACAATCCATATCTACGTAGATACGTTGGTCCAGATGATGGCATCTTGGGAGAAAACCAATATAACAATCATTGGAACCAGCATAGACCAAGTGGCAGACAAGTCTGTGTCCATGCCTTTATTGGAAAACTTAAAAATGGCAGCATCGCTACCTATCAGACTTTACCTTGGGATCATAGAGGTTGGCATGCAGGTGGTGACGCCAACAATAGTCATATCGGATTTGAAATCTGTGAAGATAATCTGTCCGACGCCTCTTATTTCAATGTAGTTTATAAGGAAGCCTCGGAGCTTTGTGCACACCTTTGTAAACTCTATGACCTGACGGAGAAAGACATCATCGGCCACTACGAAGGCTATCAAAAGAAAATCGCAAGCAATCATGGAGATCCTCGTCACTGGTTTTCTAGGCATGGTAAGAGTATGGATACTTTAAGGGCTGATGTCAAAAAGCTACTGACGGCTCCTACTCCTTCCACTACCCCGCCTCAGAAGCTATACAGGGTCCAGGTCGGGGCTTACAGGGTTAAGTCCAATGCTGATGCTATGCTGGCCAAAGTTAAAGCTGCAGGCTTTACAGATGCCTTTATCAAAACTGAGTAATTAACTCCTTGCCGCTGGGTGCTTTTCTTGCACTTGGCGGCATTTTTTTATTTTTCAGTACTCAATATGCCCTCTTCTGTCCTGTGAATGGTGAGAGGGATTTCTACCCTCCGATTGGAGGATTAATAATGACTGGAGAACAAAAAAAACAAATAACTGACCTTAGAAGTAAAGGCTTCGGCTATGCAACAATCGCTCAAGCCCTAGGTCTTTCAAAAAGTACTGTTACTTCCCACTGCCAAAGAAATAAGCTAGGAGGGATCAAGGCCAATCACTCAACTACATTTACTCCCGATAAGGAATACTGTAAACACTGCGGTAAGGAGCTTATGCAAATCTCAGGAAAAAAGAAATTGAAATTCTGTAACCAAGAGTGTCGTATTACATGGTGGAACTCGAATCAGGACAAGGTTAATAAGAAAGCCATCTACTCCTTCACCTGCGCTTCCTGTGGTTGCTCCTTTACTGCCTATGGCAATTCAAAGAGAAAGTATTGTTCTCATGATTGCTATATAAACGACCGCTTCAAAGGCGGTGATGTACTATGACAGACGATCAATTCAGGTCTGAAAAGCAATACCAATCAAGTCTTTCTATTGCAAAATCCATGCTTGAAAAAAGCATAATTACCCCGGAGGAATTTGCCTTAATCGATGAGTTTCTTCTTGAAAAATACAAGCCATTACTAGGTACACTATTCTCTCACATTAACTTGACTTCATAGCCTTTTAGAGTGATGTATAGTGTTGAAAGGAGTGAGTTTATGCGGAAAATCAATAAAATCGAACCTTCCGCTCCGGTAATGCCTACAAGAAAAAAGGTTGCTGCTTATGCGAGAGTTTCCGAAGAAAAAGGCAGAACGTTACACTCTCTTTCAGCGCAAGTCAGCTTTTATAGCAAATACATCCAGACTCATCGAGAATGGGAATATGCAGGTGTATATGCAGACGAAGGGATTTCAGGCACGACTGAAAACCGGGATGAGTTCAAGAGACTGCTGGAAGATTGTGATGCAGGCAAGATCGATATTGTACTAACCAAGTCCATATCGCGATTTGCTAGAAATACGGTAGACCTGCTGGAAACAGTACGCCACCTTCGAGACATCGGAGTTGAGGTAAGGTTCGAGAAAGAAAACATCAATTCAATGAGTGGCGACGGTGAGCTAATGCTCTCCATCCTCGCTTCCTTTGCCCAGGAAGAAAGTCGCTCTACAAGTGAAAATGTAAAATGGGCCATTCGAAGGAATTTCCAGAAAGGAAAGCCTAATTCATTTAGTATTTATGGCTACCGCTGGAACGGAGAGCAGTTTGTTGTTGAGCCGGAGGAAGCGAAGATTGTAAAACTGATTTATGATAACTTCCTCAAGGGAATGTCCGCCGAACAAACAGAAGTGCAGCTTGAAGAAATGGGTGTCAAATCATATACCGGAGGACGCTTTTCAAACACCTCAATTCGGGCGATCCTTAAGAATGAAAAGTATACCGGTAACATGCTTTTACAAAAGGGTTTTATTGAGGACCATATCACACACAAGTTAAAGCCCAACAACGGAGAACTCCCACAGTACTGGGTAGAAGATTCTCACGAAGCCATAATTGACCTAGAAACTTATAAAAAGGTGCAAGCTGAAATCGCACGGCGCAGAAAGTTAGGCGTTTTCGCAAACCCATCAATCAACACCACCTGCTTTACAAGCAAGATAAAGTGCGGAAACTGCGGTGTCAGCTATAGGCGCAGCGGCAAAAGACAAGGCAAGCATTCAAGTGATGTTTATTATATTTGGACTTGCCAGACTAAAGACCGCAAAGGCGTGTCAGAGTGCAGCGCCAAAAACATCCCAGAGAAGATACTCCAAGGTGTCTGTGCCCAGGTGCTCGGCTTAGAAGAATTTGATGAGGACGTGTTCCTGGATCAAGTTGAAAAAGTTGTGGTGAATGGAACAGATGAACTCATCTTTCATTTACATGACGGTAGCTTTATTCCTCAACATTGGAAATCCACGGCCAGGAAGGATTGGTGGACACCTGAAGCTCGCGCTGCAAAATCAGCCTACAGTAAAAAGAACCCAAGAAGCTCTGGAAACATCACTTGCTTCACCGGAAAAATCAACTGCAGTAAGTGCGGGCAAAACCTACGCAGAAACACAAGCCCCCGAGTAAGTGGTCAGAAGGCCCACCATTGGCGCTGTCCCCCTCACACAGATTGCGGCCACAGCGGATTGGAAGAGAACATGTTAAAAACTATATCTAGCGATGTCCTTTCCATTAAAGAATTTGATGAAAGTATCTTTAAAGAAAAAGTTGATAGCATCACTGTTGTTTCCAACACAGAGCTTCTCTTTCAGCTGAAGGATGGCAGTAAGATCACAAAGCAATGGCAGTTTAAACGCAGACAACCCGCCTGGTCAGAGGAAAGAAAAAAAAGGCAAGCTGAGAAAATGAAAGAGGCATGGAGGAAAAAGCATGAGCAGAACAAAGACAACTAAAAACGTTAAAACCATACCTGCTACTCTCAGGCAGTTTTCTTCCACGCCTATTAATGAGCAAAGAAAACGCCGCACAGCTGGCTACGCTCGCGTATCTACCGATAGCGAAGAACAGTTCACAAGCTATGAGGCGCAGGTCGATTATTACACCAATTTTATTAAGAGTCGAGACGATTGGGAGTTCGTGATGGTTTATACCGACGAAGGGATATCCGGTACCAACACAAAAAAACGTGAAGGCTTTAGGCGCATGATCCAGGATGCCTTAAGCGGCAAAATTGACCTCATCGTTACCAAGTCAGTGAGCCGATTTGCAAGGAACACAGTGGACAGCCTCACCACCGTTCGCCAATTGAAAGAAAAAGGAATCGAGATCTATTTTGAGAAGGAAAATATCTGGACCTTAGATTCTAAAGGTGAACTTCTAATCACCATCATGTCATCCCTTGCACAGGAAGAAAGCCGCAGCATTTCAGAGAACGTCACATGGGGACAGCGCAAGAGATTTGCAGACGGGAAGGTTACGGTTCCCTTCGGGCACTTCCTCGGCTACGATCGGGGTGAAGATGGCAACCTTGTCTTGAACCCCAATGAAGCAGTTATAATCCAGAGGATCTTCAGCATGTTCCTACAGGGAATGACGCCTTACGGTATTGCCAAGCAGCTTACATCAGACGGCATTTTATCACCCGCGAAGAAAGATAAGTGGAACGCAGGCACCATCAAGCGCATCCTCACAAACGAAAAATATAAAGGAGATGCGCTTTTGCAGAAAAGTTACACTGTAGATTTTCTTACCAAAAAGAAAAAAGCCAACGAGGGTGAAATTCCTCAATACTATGTTGAGAATAACCATGAAGCGATTATTGAGCCAGCGGTCTTCGACCTGGTCCAAAACGAGTTAGAAAAAAGAAACCCTGCAAACAATCGTCACAGCGGTGTTCATATATTCTCTGGCAAGATAAAATGCGGATCATGTGGAAGCTGGTACGGTTCAAAAGTATGGCACTCAAACAGCAAATACCGACGTACAGTCTGGCAATGCAACCGCAAGTTCAACGGACAGCAAAAATGCTCCACTCCCCACCTCGATGAAGATACTATAAAAGAACTCTTCGTGAAGGCTACTAATAAGCTCCTGGAAGATAAGGATGAAATCATAGCAAACTTCGAATCCATGAAGGATGTTCTTTTTGACACTGGTCCCTTAGAAACCAAACAGGTCGAGCTTCAAAATGAAATGGAGATTGTCACTGAGCTGATACAGCAATGCATAAACGAAAATGCCAATGTTGCCTTAGACCAAGGAGAATACCAAAGAAGATACGATGGCTTGGTACAGAGGTTTGACACTACCAAAGAAGATTTAGAAAAAATATCCGGGCAGATTAAGGAAAAAGTGATCAGTCGCCAAACAATGGCTGCTTTCCTCGCTGAACTTAAGAATCAAGATGAACTGCTCACAGATTTTGATCCACTCCTCTGGCACAGTTTAGTGGATTGTGTGACAGTCCTAGATAAAGAAAATGTTCAAATTACCTTTAAAAACGGAATCACTATTTAATACCGAAGTTCTGTGGCGACTGATCTAAGCGTCTAGCCAGTTCGGAGACACTGATATTCATTTGTTCACATAGCCGTCGTATCATGTCCGAGGTTTTCATAATAGTCCCTCCATGCCTCAATAGAAATATTGTAAACCATTTGGTTTCAAATAACAATTGAATGTTTACAAATTGAAAACCCGCAACTCAATAAAAAGAGCTGCGGGTAAAATTGTGTTAAGAATTACTATCCGATATTGTCCTTGAAATCAGGTCCAGATTAAAATGATGGAGTCCTGTTTTTTCTCGGAAATCCGTGGGTGTACGTATATCCTTGTACAGCACACCAGCCAGTGTTTTTTTGTTCCTGCTTCGTTTTATTTCGGGTCTAATCTCAAAAGCATTGCATTGATCGCAACGATAACAGTGGAGAGGGACATGAATACTGCTCCAAGCGCGGGGCTCAAAGTTATTCCGATAGGAGCCAAAATACCAGCAGCAATTGGAATCGCGATAAAATTGTAGCCTGCTCCCCATACCAAGTTTTGTTTCATTTTACGTGTCGTCTTGTTTGCTAACTCGATAAAGGATTCAATATCCCCTGGATCAGACTGAGTAAGGATAATATCCGCAGAATCCAAAGCTACTTGCGT
>JAHRFV010000326.1 GCA_019084435.1 Dethiosulfatibacter sp. | reverse complement strand
CAAACAATAATGGGTTTTTAGAAGAGCTAGTTCAGAGTCTTCATAAAGTGGAAATTGTTTTAGATCAATACGTGGTGCATCGAGATGAGAACCTATAATATTCATGCCAACTTCGAGTTTCTCTTTGCCAAAAACAAAAAGTGCCACGCCCTTTCCCTTATTGT
This sequence comes from Dethiosulfatibacter sp., assembly GCA_019084435.1. The sequence continues at coordinate 6,088 of JAHRFV010000326.1, read as the reverse complement.
TTGCATATATTTTTGTACCTTGCTCTGGAGATTTATTGCTTTCAATAAAATAATTCAACGGTTTGAAACCATTTTCTTCAGCAATCCGAATTATTTCATCGTTAGCTTCTCTTTCAGTTTTACCTATATCCAAGAATGATTTATAGCTTTCGGAGACAGCAAGGGTTTTTTCTAATTCCTTATCATCTAGTTTATCCCATGCATTACTCCAATTATGTGTTAGTGATTTCTGTAGTTTTTTTACTTTTGACTCAGTTTTCATGACTGACTCCTTTCGTTTTTTAAATAGGCCAATACTTGATTTCACCGTTAGTATTGGTGGATTTAACTCTTTCTTCATCTTCCAAATAATCCAGATGTGCAGAAGCCTCTCCGGTCGCGAACCATTTTTGGACCACTGGAAATGCTTTGCAATCCTTTGCTCTGATGGACCATGTCATTTTTGCTGCTATTTCATAGGGTGACAGACCTGGATGTTGCTGTACTATATTATACGCTTCAGCTATTCTTATTTCATGGTGGCTTAATAATTCATTAATTCTCTCGTTGCAATTACCCATAGGATTTCTGTGTGATGAGAACGTCAACTCTACAGGCATATTCTTGATTAGATTAAGGCTTTTTATGTATTGGCCTAGAGAATTGTGAAATCCTCTCCATTTTGTGATGTTTGGCGTTATGTCAAATATTACATGGTCACCACTAAACAGTAATTTTTCATTTTCAATATAAAGACACATATGACCCGGTGTATGACCTGGTGTTAAAACAGCTTTTATGACTCGATTTCCCAGATCTATAACAAATCCATCTTCAACTTCTGTGTACTCTGTTTCAATTGGGGGTGCATATTTGACTATTGGACTACTTTTTATATTATCTGCAAATTCCTCTTTTGAGAATCCAAGAGCATAGAATATCGTTTCAAGATTTTCAAAATAGTTAATGTTAAAAAATTTCTTAATATGTTGAGAATCGACTTTGCTCATAAAGATTTTAGAATTTGGCGACGCGATTCGAGCACACAATCCCGCATGATCACTATGGAGGTGAGTCAGAAATATATCAGTGTTGTTCATATCGATTCCAATTTCCCTGATTCCATCGGATAATGCATCATAACAGATCTGAGTGTTAAAACCAGTATCAATCAATAGATTTCTTGTTGTTCCTTTTATAAGATAGCTATTGAGATTTTTAAGCGGGATTTCAGGTAATGGTACTTTTATCATGTAAATATCTTTTGCTATGTTCTTTATCATCTTATCTCCTAAATCTGGTTATTTGCTTACTCTCATTATCATATTATAGAATAAATGTTAAGAACTTTCAAGATGAAGGAGGCTATTGTAGAAGAGTTCATCAAAAAACCCCACAACGTGGTTGTAGGGTCAATTTTAAGTTAATAGTTCAATTTTCTTGGAAGAGTTCCTGCTTCTTCCACCCATTTTTCCACTTGTTTAAGAGCAGGTGGTTTTCTTACCAGTTTTTTCTCTTCATTCACTTCTAACATTTTATTATAGAGATTTTCTGCTTTCCTTTTTGATAGCTCAGGAACAGTATCAACACCTGCAGCTTCAAGTAATTCTGAATATTCTCCCCCAATTCCTTTAATTCTCATCAAGTCAGCATGATTGGCCCATTTTAAAATCAATTTTTCTGTAATCCCTGATTTTTCTGCAAGATTTGTTCTACCCTTTTTTGTAGTGCATTCTTCAAGATAAGCTTCGATAGAGTTGATACCCACTTCTTTCAATTTAGCTTCATAAGATTCGCCGATGCCTTCTACAACTGTTAATCTGGCCATTTGTATCCCCTTTCCCAAATATGTTTTTATTAGCGATATTAGCATTGTATGATGTATCATACTCCGAGACAATTCACTAATATAATAATATTATAACCATAGAAAAAGCAAAATACAATAATATTCTCTGAATATTCATTCATAATCTTTATTTGACAATAAAATCATCAAAAAAATGCTATATATTGAGACAATTGAATTTATTTATTATATAATTATAAAAATGAAAAGATTACATAAATTATCGGACCGTCAAAATTTGGGGGATAACATGCATCAGAAAAAAAATTGTATTAGTCAAGCAATACTTCTGCTATGTCTAGTGGCGATGTACCTATTGTTATGCAATACAACTGTAGAAGCAACTTCAGACAGTAAGCCTTTGCTGATTATCGGTGATGATGTTGACTACCCGCCATATAGCTTTATTGATGAAGACGGCAATCCGGCTGGTTTTAATGTTGAACTGGCAAAAGCTGTCGGAGAGGCTATGGGCTATCAGGTTGAGATAAGACTGGATGAATGGAGCAAAACCAGAGAGGCATTGGAATCAGGTGATATTGATGTAATAGCCGGAATGTTTCGATCATTGGAGAGAGAAAAAATTTACAGTTTTACCATAGTTCATAACATAACCAATGGCGATATAGTTACCACAAAAAACATAAAAATGAATAGCCTTGATGATTTGAGAAACCAGACTGTCGTTGTCCAAAAAGGCGACATAGTGGGTGAGTATCTTAAAGAATTGGATTATGATATCAATTTTATCGAGGTGGCAACCTATAAAGAGGTAGTCAATCTGATAGAGAGTGGGCAATATGACTACGCTGGATTACTGAAGCTACCAGCTATGTATTCCATTAGGGATGGTCGTTACACCAATATTGTATTACAGGGTTTTATTCTTAATCAAAATTCCTATAGCATGGCGGTATTGAAAGGAAATGAAAAGTTGTTGTTGACATTAAATGGTGGACTGCAATTACTTAAGGCAACAGGGGAGTATGATGAAATTTATGATAAATGGTTGGGGATATATGAAGAAATGACCCTTCAAGCTATTTTCTTTGATTATTTATGGTTTTTTATGATAGTGATATCAATATTTGTTTTTTTCTTCATTTCGACCTTCATACTTAAGAAATTAGTCAACATCAAAACCACACAGCTAAAGGAAATCAATCTAGATTTCCAGGTTAATACAGAAAGCTTGATGATTAGTGAAAAAAAGAATGAGGCAATATTATCAGCCTTACCAGATCTTGTGTTTGTATTGGATAATCACAGTGTTTTTCTTGATTATCGATACAATAATGGCAAAAAGTTGCTACTAAGTGAGGAAGAGTATACAGGTAAAAGGATTGAGGAAATTTTCCCGCTTTCCATAGCCAATCTTACTCAAGAAAACATTGATCGTGCTTTTCAGACTGAAGAACTGCAGGTTTTTGAATATGATCTAGAGGTTAATGGCAATGAAGAGAGCTATGAGGTCAGGATGGTGAAAACCAGTGAAACAGAAGTCATAGCAATCATCAGAAATATCACTTCCGCAAAGATTTATCGAAAAAAAATCGAGTACTTAAGCTATCATGATGGACTCACTGGTCTTTACAACAGAAGATTTTTTGAAGAAGAAATGAATCGACTAGATAAGGATAGGAATCTGCCTCTGTGTATTATAATGGCGGATTTGAACGGATTAAAGCTGGTCAATGATTCCTTTGGACATTTGGTAGGGGATGAACTGCTGATTAAGGTTGCAAATGTCTTAAAGAAGGCATGCAGAGCTGATGAAATTATAGCCAGAATAGGCGGAGATGAATTTGTTATTCTCATACCGGATATGGGAGAAGAACAGGTTATTAAGCTTATAGAGAGGATTGAATCAAATCTAGCAGAAGAAAGAGTTGGCGACTTAGAGATTTCGGTGTCCATTGGTTGGAGTGTAAAATATGACAACACAGAAATCATTCACGACATTTTCAGAAAAGCTGAAAACATGATGTACAAAAAAAAGCTTTATGAAAGTCCCAAAATGAGAAACCAAACAATTAATGCGATCATTAAATCTTTCTACGAGAAAAGCAAAAGGGAAGCCAACCATGCAGAAAGAGTATCGGGATTAAGTCTAGAGTTGGCAAAAGCTCTACAATTGCAGGATAGTGAAATAGAAGCGATTAGAATCCTCGGCTTGTTTCATGATGTAGGAAAAATAACCATTGATGACGCTATAATTAATAAAGTAGGGATATTATCCGCTGAGGAATTTGAAGAAATCAAAAGCCATTCAGAAATGGGCTACAGAATACTGAATTCTGTAGGTGATTTCACGGGGATTGCTGATGATGTGCTATATCATCATGAGAGGTGGGACGGGACCGGATATCCTAGAGGTCTCAAAGGAGATGAAATACCTTTGCAGGCGAGGATTATAGCAATAGCCGAGGCCTATGATGCTATGATTGGCGAAAGAAGCTACAAAATAACCAAATCAAGGAATGAGGCTATAGAAGAGTTGGAAAGAAATGCAGGTATTCAATTTGATCCGGAGATGGTCAAGATTTTTATAGAAAAAGTGTTACGACAATGATTCAATGAGAGAGAGGAATAAATTTATGGCAGAATTGATAATGGTGACAGGTGGTGCAAGAAGCGGTAAAAGCACACTTGCGGAAAAAATTTTTGAGAATCATAAAACGGTTCTTTACATCGCTACTTCTGTCCCCTTTGATGAGGAAATGAAAGATAGGATAATGAAACATAGAGAAAGAAGAGACGAGAAGTGGAGAACTGTTGAGATGTATCAAGATTTTAGACAGCTTGAGGATAATCGTGATTTCATTGCCTGCAGAGGTATTCTGCTGGACTGTATAACTGTAATGTTATCCAACAGGTTCTATTACAACGAGATTAATGAAACTACTTCTCTGGAGGAATACGAGGAATTAGAACATGTTATTCTTGAAGATATTTCAAATATGATAGATTTGGCTAAATCATACGGCAAGGAAATGGTTATTGTGACGAATGAACTGGGAATGGGTATTGTCCCAGTTGATAGGATGACAAGGATGTATCGTGACATAGCAGGTCGAATAAATCAGTACGTTGCTAAGGAAGCCGATAAGGTTATACTAGCGGTATCCGGCATAGGTGTTGATTTGAAAAAAATTCAGGAAGGGTGATATTGTGAGAGATATTATAGCTCAGACTATGAAAAGCATGGCGATGATGATGCTTTTTTTTACCAGAATTCCTATTAGGCATCACTATGAGTTTGATGACCAGGATTATCAGCTTGGAATAATTTTATTTCCTTTAATTGGACTATTGATTGGGCTAGGTTTACTTATTTTAAAGAATGTTACTTTTTTTGTGAATCCATATGTTTCTGCTCTAATCCTAGTTTTTTTCTATGTGTGGATAACCGGAGGGATTCACATTGATGGTCTTTCTGATACTGCGGATGGCATATTTAGTGGACGAGACAAGCTTAAAATGTTGGATATCATGAAAGATAGCAGAGTTGGATCATTTGGATCTTTGTCTATTAGCCTGTTGATTGTCAGTTATGTCATACTTTTTGCAGATAGCACGGGAGCCACCATTCTGGTTATGGCAATAATGGGAAAGGTTTCAGTACTTGCGGCTGCCTCTATTTCTGAATACGCAAAAGATGAGGATGGTTTAGGAACTGTTTTTATAAAAAAATGTACAGACAGAGAAAGAAATATTGGATTTGCATTTACGGCTATAATAGTCTTGATCATTAATTATAGACTGATTGTAGCAGTTGTAGCGACATTCATAATATCCGGATTGATCACAAAATTCATAATTAAAAAAATAGGAGGCATGACAGGGGATACTTTGGGATTTGTTCACGAAATTTCCCAAATAGTGTTTTTAATCATCTCGTCTCTTGTCTTATAAAGATGGCAAAAGGATATGTACACCTATACACTGGCAATGGTAAAGGAAAAACTACAGCGGCCTTTGGATTGGCTATCAGAGCCGCTATGGCAGGCAAGAGAGTCTATATTGGACAATTTGTCAAAGATATGAAATATAGTGAAACCAAAATTCAGGAGATCGTTAAAAATATTATTATAGAACAGTTGGGAGAGGGGTTTTTTATCTTTAATTCTCCTGAACAGAAGGATATAGAGGCCTGCTTTCGCTGCCTCTATTTCTGAATACGCAAAAGATGAGGATGGTTTAGGAACTGTTTTTATAAAAAAATGTACAGACAGAGAAAGAAATATTGGATTTGCATTT
>JAHRFV010000163.1 GCA_019084435.1 Dethiosulfatibacter sp. | reverse complement strand
TGTAAGTGTACAATACATATGTGACAAAAAAGAATAAAAAATGAAAGGGACTCTGTTATAATGTTAATCACGACAAAAACAAACATAACGGAGGAAACCCCTTTCATGAAGTCTATTGTAACAGAAGAAATGCGTTTTAGGAAGAGAGTCTGTGAATATGCGATAAAACATGGCAATAATGCACTGGCAGCAAGAAGATATCACACAAGTCGACAGCAGGTGCATAGGTGGCTGCAACGATACGATGGGACGGCACAATCATTAGGTTACAGAAGCAGAAAGCCGAATTCCCATCCCAAGGAACACAGCAAGGAAGAATTGGATTTAATAAAAAAAACATATACCAGGTATGGTTTTGAAGGACTGGCAGAAGTCTATGTAGTATGTCAGAAGAAAGGTTATGCCAGAAGCTATGGATCGATGTGCAAGCAAATTCAGAAGCGGTATAAAAAGACGCCACCAAAGAAACACTACCCAAAAAGCACTTGGAAAGCGCAAGAAGTTACTTTTCCCGGTGAGAAGGTACAGATTGATATCAAGTATGTTCCGTTAGAATGCATCGGTTTCAATAGCCATGGGATCAGATACTATCAAATCACAGCAATAGACGAGTACTCAAGAAGAAGAGTATTGGAGATTGTAGACGAAAAGAGTGTGACACATACCAGTCGATTCATGAAAAGCCTGGAATGGAAAATGGGTTTTAAGATTAAAACCGCTCAGACGGACAATGGGACAGAGTTTACGAATTCACAGGATCAGAAGAGCAGAAGAAGTGCATTTGAAGCTGTGTTGGAAAGATTAGGAATCAAGCATTTAAAAACCAGACCCTACTCGCCATGGCAGAATGGGAAAGTAGAAAGAAGTCATAGAATAGATGGCCATATGTTTTACAAAAGACGACGCTTTCAAAGCTATGAGCAAATGATTGCGAGTCATAAAAGGTATATGAACCGATACAATAACATAGCTAAAAGGGTGTTGGGATTTAAAAGTCCGAATGAAGTAGTTGAAAATTTTGATTGGAGTCAGCTGGCAGAATAGGTTTCTAAACTTAATACCGCATTTATTCCACGGTCCTCTTGACAATGAGCCTCTAATGGCATGTCTAAAGGCACCTGTGGCATCCCCCATAAAACAAAGGATGCCTGGCATGGAAGCCTAACATGCCATCACTCATTATCAAGAGGCTTTCGCGGCATAAACGCTGCCGATATTATCATCGGGAGTTGACGTATCTAAATATTAATACACAAGAATATTTAACAGGTCCGTGTCACATATGTTTGACGTCTCTAGA
>JAHRFV010000309.1 GCA_019084435.1 Dethiosulfatibacter sp. | reverse complement strand
TCTTAATTGAAATAGTAAACGCAAGAGCCGTATTGCATTTAGTCTGCCAAAAATAGTTTTGTGTCCATTTGCGTTTAGTCTAAGAAATCCATTGCTTTGTCTTTTATCTTTTCTATCTTGTTCCCCCATGGGGGAACGTCTGGCGTTTACTCTGACAAATTTTTCTGATATATTTATTTTGACTCTATACCTGGTGCCAAAAAAGGAGACTAACCCATGGCACATCTAACGCTTATAAATCGCATTGAAATCGAATTAATGTTAAAATCCAATCTCACCATCAATCAAATCGCAACATCTCTAAAGAAAGCCTGTTCTACCATCTCACGTGAAATCAACAAACATGCCGTCCTGTCCGATAAGGTGAGTTATCATCGAATTCCTAATCGTTGTATACACCGGTTTGGTTGTTACAAAACCTATGTCTGTCCCAAACACTATGCTAGTTGCAAAAAGAAAAAATGCTACACCTGCAGAGAATGCAATGCGCTCTGTCCTGATTTTATTGAAGACCATTGCTTAAAGCTTAATGCACCACCTTATGTGTGCAATGGCTGTGGTGATGAACACAGGTGTTCTCTTTTCAAACGCTTTTATGTAGCTAAAATTGCTCACGAAAATTATAGAAACACGCTTGTGGCAGCTCGAGAAGGGGTTAATCTGACACAATTGGAGCATCAGTATCTAGATGAACTCTTCAGCCCTTTCCTCATCAATGGTCAATCCATACATCATATCTGGGCCAGTCATAAAAGCGAGATGATCCGTTCTGAAAAGTCTATCTACCGCTATGTCAACAGCAATTTGTTCTCTGCCAGAAACATCGACCTGCCTCGCGTTCTCAGGCGCAAACCTAGAAAGACAACGCCTGTTCAATTTAAGGTCGATAAGCTTTGTCATAAGGACAGAACCTATTCTGATTTCAAAAGATATCTTGCTGACAATCCCGGTATTCAGGTGATTGAGATGGATACTGTAGAAGGCAAAAAAGGCGGTAAGGTTCTTCTTACCCTTCACTTTAAAGGACTGTGCGATTTTATGCTTGCTTTTTTACGTGATCGCAATACCGCTCAGTCTGTCAGTGATGTTTTCAATCAGTTATATGACACTTTAGGACCCTTATACTTTCGTAAATTACTCCATTGTATTCTAACTGACCGGGGCTCTGAGTTTTCTAATCCTGTTGCTTTAGAAAAAGCGCCTGATCACACACAACGCTGTAAGATTTTCTATTGCGACCCGCAAGCAGCTTGGCAGAAACCCAATGTGGAATTAAATCATGCGTTTATCAGAAGAATCCTCCCAAAAGGCGTGAGTTTTGACTGCCTTACTCAACAACACGTCAACCTGATGATGAATCATATCAATTCTTATCGAAGAGAAAAACTCAATGACCGCAGTCCCACCGAGGCATTGAGTTCTCTCTTTGGTCATGAAGTCTTGGACCTTCTAAACGTTGCGTTCAT
>JAHRFV010000299.1 GCA_019084435.1 Dethiosulfatibacter sp. | reverse complement strand
TGGTGATTAGCCTACTGTGCCATCTTCTCACTATCAAGAGGCTTTCGCGGCATAAATCGCTCATAGAATTGAAAGACTTACCATATCAATTGAACATAAATTTTTTTCCGAGGAATTTACACACTAATTCGGACTTGACTTAACGTACCTCCGCATTTAATATACCTCCATTATACGTCAGGTTGCTTGCTATTTCTTTTCCAATCTTGCTCTTTTCGGAACTCAGTAGGACTCATACCATGATGCTTTTTAAACGCCTTATTATAGCTGCTTGAACTGTTATAACCATACTTGAATGCAATCTCTGTGATGTTTTTTCTGAATTTATTGCTAAGTAAATTGCCGAACGTTCCATTTTTATGCGGGTAATAAACTGTTTTAATGTTTCACTCGAATATTTTGAAAACAGCCTATGAAAGTGGTACTCCGAGAAGTTAACATTTTTAGCAGCATCTGATAACGTAATTTGTTTGCCTAAGTTTATTTCAATATAATCTTCTGTTTTGTTTATTAGTCTTGTGTAATCATCAAAATTCATATCGTTATCCTCACTTTGACAACTTTTCATATGTCCACAAATGAAAGGGATTGTCATATTGTTTTAACACCACGAAGTTCCAATCTTTTAAATTCAAAACTTAAATGCCTATTATTTGTCCAATCTTGTCATCAATACCATACACTCAACATGAGCGCTAAATTTAGTGATACTCCTTCGAATCTTCATCTGGTTCTTGAGCTTCTTTTCCAGCCATCAAGCCCTGAATCCATATTGGTACATTTTGAAGTGGCCTTCTCTCTTTAAGATGATTGATCACATCTTCAATATCTTCATCTCGCCAGAACCTATCTCGAATATAACATCTGCGGCAGCAGTAATTCCCACTCTTTGATTTGTTCTCAAACTCTGTTCCACAGTAATAGCATACATGTTGGTAGATAAATGGATTCTTATGTTCCCATTCTCTTTTACATTCTGTAGAGCAATATGTCTTTGGGCGCCCTTTCAGCTTTTTCTGATTAATCCGCTTCCCACAGTTTTTACAATGTTCTCTGATTACCTTTTCAGGCTTTGGCTTACTATAATCCTGCCCAAAGCCATCCAACCCTCGACTCTTACAAAAATTCCTGACACTATCTCTGCTTAGGTCCATAGCAGTGGCTATGCTGCGATAGCCAATACCTAGCTTCCTGAGTTCAATGATTTTCTCTTTTTGCTCATTGGTCATTTGCATTACCTCCAATCCTTTGATTGGTATCTAGTAATGCGATAGAAATTTTGATAAGTCAAGTAGTTATTAGTTCTTGCATATTAAATAAAAGAATGCGACGCTACTATTGTTTAATTAAACATCTTTATTTTAATGATATTATTGATAAAAGGTTATTAATAAATTGAATACTACTATCACACGAAAAATGAATATAAAATAACACCAATTGTCCAAAGAACAATAGCAATCAATAAAACTATCGAGAATATTTTAATTAGCTTTCTGTCGTGCTTAAAAAATCCAATTAAAATACCCATTACCGAAATTACACCAATAATCATCAATGGATAACCCATATTTCATTCCTCCTTTATTAGATATAATGATTAAAAGTTAGTTCATGTAATCCTACAATTGCGAACTCTCTTAATTTCTTAATTATTCACTTCTTCTTCCATTAATTGTTGATTTTTTTCTTCGCTGTAACCCAGTTTTTCATTGCTCACATGATGGCAATTTTCTTTCCAGAATACCGTGATACTTAAGGCCTCTTTCAAGCTAGACTCAAAATGATCCTTTATTATTTTCTTGAATTCAATAATTAATTGGGTTACATGAATCATCACTTGGATATAAGGACAACCATTTCATAATTTGCTATAAAATCTCAACAATACCACTTTCACCATTCACCCTTACCCGCTGCCCATCTTTTAAAAGGGAGGTTGCAGAAGAAATACCCACCACAGCCGGAATACCATATTCTCTTGCAACAATGCCACCATGACTCATTGGACCACCATATTCCATAATTAATGCACCTGCTGTTGCAAATAAAGGGGTCCAAGCTGGATTGGTGCTTTCTGTCACAAGAATTTCACCCTCTTTTAGTTCTGTGGTCTTTGGATCAAATACGACTCTAATGGTACCTTCATAAGAACCTGGAGACAATGCCAGTCCTCTTATGACATCAGCATTTGGATCGATGACAGTTGATGTATAGTATGTCGCACCATTACTAAGCACCATACGGGGTATGGATGTACGTTTCATTTCTTTGTTATAAATTGCTTTATGATCTATTACCAATTTCCTTAGATCGTTCTCGCTGAGAATCTCTTCTGCATAGAGATAGAATATATCCGAAGCCTTGTCTAACTTACCACGATTCACAAGATTATTACCCACATCAAAGAGTGCTTTTCTGCCCAGTTCCATAAACCTGACAATGTCTGATTTAGGGTATTCTCTCATGGCTAGACCATAACGATAATTGACCATTAATGTTCGCATCTTATTCGCTAAATTCTTCTTCCCCATGGCAACTAAATCATGACAGATATTATCAATCATATTTTCCGCTTCTATGCGTTTAGCTTCATAATCTTCTAGGTTTCTAACATACATCTGATCAACCATGTAGCTGTCTACAAGACCTAATAAATAACTTGGATCCTCACGCCACCTCTTAGTGCCTAAATCTAATTCAATGTTACCCCGATGCCCGTAAGTTTCTAGAATTTTTTTGAATTCAACATCATTCACACTTGGTTTACGACCCTTTTCATTCAATACCTTGGCATACTTGTTAAGGTCCACCATTAAAGTCTGTGTGAAACAGCCAGGAAGAGACTGAACCAACTTTTCTACTTGATATTTGTTGGGTAAATGTTTCTTAAGTACCTTTTCAATTTTAATGGAATTATTCACATCAAGGCAGTACATCGCCATAGTTTGTGACAGTTTAAAGGCCTCAACCAAGACTTCACGAGCAAAAGTCACACGGCCTTCATCTGTCGTCAAATGATCATAATTTTTCTTTTGGATTGCAAAAGCTTCATCACCCAGCGTTCTTATGGCATTATAACGCTGCCCATTAGGGATCTTCTTGATTTCACGCAATTTACCCATTAAAAACAAACTATATTTAATAATACCTAAAGGAAGTTTAAACCGATAACCTTGGCCTTTAAATCGTTTACCATACTGATCAATCACAGCATTCATAACACCTTTTAGAGGCAAATCATTGCCTGAAAATGAATTGGCAAACTGTTTGGCGACAAATTTACTGGACATCAAGTAAGTCATATCCACATACATTCTATAGGCATTGTGTTTGACAAAACTGTTGGTTAAGGGATTTTTCTTACGAGCTGTCATTATATTAATCACCGTTGGATAGATATAACTCATAATACTGAATCCAAGGGGTGTGAAAGGTTCTTTCATTCCCAACATAACAGTTCCGGCACCCATATAAGCTCTGAACTTGTCGTCTTTTTCAAAAGCATCCATAGGGAACAAGGTCGTTATGTCACGAGATTGGAGCAAGAACAAGCCACCGCTTGCATCAAATGCAAACTCAATATCTTGTGGTTTCCCAAAATAGTCTTCTGTTTTTTTACAAACCTCTACTAGGTTCTTTAACAAAGCTGCACTTAAAGATTTCTCCTTCAAGGTTGATTCAATGATGGCGCCTGTGTTTTTATCCACGATATATTGGTCTGGTGTCAGGTCACCACTGACGATGGCTTCACCGAAACCAAAGGCCGAATTAATAACTAGTTCATCTCTCACACCACTTACCGGGTTTGATGTAAAGACAACCCCTGACACATGAGACGGAATCATCTCTTGAACAACCACAGCATGGGAATAACCTTCTAGAACCTTATTTTTCTTACGATAATCTATGGCCCTTTCATTGTTAAGAGAATCCCAGCATTTTCGAATCTTATCTTGTAATTCATCTCTAGTGACTTCTAAATAACTGGAATACTGACCGGCAAAACTCATGCCTGGCAGATCTTCAACCGTTGAGCTGCTCCTAACAGCTACCAGTCCGCTGTCCATCTTCTCATAGGCTTCATATACCTCTGCCATCAAGCTTTCATCTACAGAGTCGCGTGAAGCAAATGCATCATAAGCAGTTGATATAATTACAAAACCATTGGGTACTTTCATCCCTTGATTGTACATTTTCGCCAAGTTATACCCTTTTCCACCTACTAATTCGAAGTCTTCTTCTTTAATATCCTTAAACCATTTAATCATTTATAACCTCCTTTCTGAAACAATCTTCTTCATGGTCTGTAAATAAACATCACCCATCTCAAGCAGATGTATTTTGTGACCTTGAATACCCAGTTGACTATTAATCAGGTCTTCATTAAATCGAAGCATATCGTAAAACTCATCTTCATTGTCCTTTACACCCGTAAAAATATATCTAGACATCTGATGAAATTTAATCACCTCTCTACTCCATAAAGCCCCCAACTGTTTAGGGTAGTTGACATGAAATTCACCCTTCTCTATCCCTTGATGAATCAATTTTTCATAAAAGTCAGCTGTTTCCCTTTCAAAAGCTTCACCCATTCGTTTTAATAAAAGATGGTTGCCTTTGAATATATAGAGTTTTTTGATCTTATCCCAGTCTTTTATTGATGTTTTTTTCACTTCATTCAAACGATAGAATGATTCACTAAACTTTTCCACAACCGTCGATTCAGTGTCTTCCAGTATTTCCTTATAATAAGCAGTAATACTTTCTATTGAAGCAAATATAATCTTCTCAAGGATCTCTTCCTTTGACTTAAAGTGATGGTAAAAGCCACCTTTAGATGCACCTGCACCCTTAATAATATCTGCTATCGTTGTTTTCTCGTATCCTTTTGTAGCAAACAAATCATATGCCACTTCAACAATACTGTCTTTTAGTTGCACCATGATACCCCCTTAAAACTACTAAGACCGACCGTCGGTTTGTCTTGTTTAAAGCATATAACTTTTTGCAAGTATTGTCAAGTTTTAGGACGCATCAGGAACGGCTTTTAGTCGCCATTCCCCTTGAGTTTTTAAGCCTTTTCCTTCCTGACCTTTAAACTCTTTATTTTTTCAGTACACTTTTTTAACAAATGCACAGTGTCCATGTACTCTATTCAGCACAAACAATCGGTTTTCATTTTGGGTTTTGTTAGATATTGGCAGAAATGGACCTTAGATTTTTTTAAACTGCAGCATACATGATATGAAACTGTTTAGCAATAGATTTGTTATAGGCTTTGGCTAAGACTTAGTTTACTATAATCTACATAATTATGACGCAAAATAAACCGTCCCTAATGCGTCAAAACGCACAAAATTCCAATCTCGAATTGGCAGTTTGAAAACTCAACTATTCAATTGTGTGTTAGCATAATAATTAAATTCTAAAGCACACTCTAATTAACCATTTCAAGGATGTACCTTTAAATTTATATCCAACCTGACCAAACAACCTTAGATTTTCATAATAACATCTAAATAGACCACTGCCTGCCCTTGTTATCTAAATCGACCACACGCAAACGCATGTTATCTAAATCGCTCTGTCACGTTCAAAATCATGCCTTTGGACTTGTTCCCACGAACAGATATTTTCATGATTTTTGCTCAACCGATTTTTGCGCTCAAACCCCGGAAAGCCTTTATTTACAGGCTTCTTACTACACTTACTTGTTAACCCTTGACATCAAAACTACCGTCTCAACGTGACCAGTCATGGGAAACATATCAACAGCTACTGCTTTTTTTAATTCATAACCAGCTTCTATAAACACTGGCAAATCCACTAGCATGGCCTTTGGATTGCATGATATGTAAATAAAGGTATCTGGCTTAAAGTTTATTATTTTATTGATTGCCTTTGGATGGATTCCGCTGCGTGGTGGATCAAGAATGATGATATCCGGTTTTTCTTCCAGGTCATCCATAACCTTCAGCACATCACCGACAATGAACTCGCAATTGGTGATGCCATTGAGTGATGCATTCTCTTTTGCTTTTATGACTGCCTCTTCTACAATTTCCACACCAATGACTTTCTTAGCTACTGGTGAAATGATCTGAGCAATGGTGCCGGTACCGGTATATAGATCGAAAATAACCTTATCCTTGGTGTTCCCGATATAATGCCTAACCACATCATATAGCTTTTCAGCTCCCAAAGTGTTTGTTTGAAAAAACGAGAATGGAGATATGTCAAAGCTAAGACCCAACAGTTTCTCAGTCATATGTTCAGTTCCATGTAGAATCCTAGTTTCATCACTTTGTACTGTGTCGGATTTGGAATCATTGATGGTATGCAGTATTCCTTTTATGTCGCCTGTCAAAGACAGACTCATAAGGATTGACGTGAACTCTTTGGCAATAAGTTCTCCTTGGGATGAAGTCACTAGATTAATCAATATTTCCCCTGTTAGTTTGGCTTTTCTGACCACAAGGTGTCTCAAATAACCTTCATGCTTTCCTTTGTGGTAGAATGGTGTTCCGTTTCTCTGAAAATAATCAAGGACTGTTTCCAATATAAGTGTAAAATCTTTGTCGACCAATTTACAGGTGTCAACAGTGACTATTTCATAGAATTTGCCTCTTTCATGAAGTCCAAGTGAGAGTGGTCCTTCAAAGAACTCATCACCAAATGAGAATTCCATCTTATTTCTATATTCTAATGATTCCGGACTAGATATGATAGGCTGGAACTCAAAACTTTCTCCTGAAACACGATCCAGAATGCCCTTGACATACTTTTCTTTGTAGGAAAGCTGCATAGCATAAGGCATGGTTTGCAACAGACACCCACCGCATTGTCCAAAGTGATTGCATACCGGATCGACTTCGTATGCCGCTTTCTGTAGCACCGAAACTAAATTAGCTTCTATCTTGCTTTTTCGGATTTTGGATATCCTTACTTCCACCAGTTGGCCTGGCAAAACATTCTTAACGATTATCTTCTGGTCCTCGACTTTTCCTATGCCTTTATTAGGAAAATCGTACTCGTCAATTGTTATATGAATTAAATCCCCTTTTTTCATTCGAATCACTCACTTTTTATTTATAGTAAATCCTTATATATAATCAAACCTAAGATGAACACATGCATTGCGAAAGCCAACGCGATTATCATTTTGAATTTTGTCTTTTGAGTTTTATGTCTGAATAACATCATTGAAACACCCATGCCAATAGCGCCACCTAAAAAAGAAAGCAAATATAATGTGCTTTCTTTAATTCGCCATTTCGCATACCTGGCTTTCATCTTATCAATACCTGATACAATCAATGTGAAAGCATTGATAAAAAGGTAATAATTAATCAAATAATTCTTCATGTCGATTCCTCGCTTATGGCAACATTTCTGCCTTTGTCCTTAGATATGTACAATAGTCCGTCAACCTTTAGACTAGATAGTTTTTGATTTCCGTAATTTCTCCATTAGTTAGATAAACTCTAGGAAGTCTTCGGTCAAGCATGGTAATGATTTCATAATTGATTGTACCAATCATTTTCGCAACCTGATCAGGGGTTCTAGCATTCTCAGACCCATCTCCATACAGGATGACTTCATCTCCTATGGCCGAATCCGATACCTCAGACAAATCAATAACGCACTGATCCATGCAGATTCTTCCTAAAATTTTGCAACTGATACCTTTTACAGATACAACCATCTTGTCGGACAACATTCGGGTGAATCCATCCGCGTAACCGATTGGGAGAGTGCCAACAGTCATATCCCTATCTGAAACAAATCGATGTCCATAGCTGACGCCATCACCTTTTTTGATTGGTTTAACAAAGGCTAGATTAGCTTTCAGCTTAAAAGCCAGCTTCAGGCTGACATTGTTCTTGTTGACTTCATCTGACGGATATAAACCGGTAAGCATAATGCCCGGTCTGACCATCTCATAATTGAAATCCGGTAAATCTATTATCGCTGCACTGTTTGACAAATGTCTTACGGGTATTTTCACACCAATATCTGTCAGCTTTTCATAGAAATCATCGAAAATCCCCTTTTGTTTATAAGCCCACGTTTTATCTGTTTCGTCTGCTCTTGCCAAGTGTGTGAAGATTCCTTCCAGTATGAGATTAGGTAATTGATACAATGTTGCGATTTCCTTGATGCTCGCATCAACGGGCAAGAATCCAAGTCTGTTCATACCTGTCTCCAGTTTTATATGTACTTTAACATTCTTTCCAAGCTTTTCCGCCACTTTATTCAATAATATTCCGTGGTTCATATCGTAAATGGTCAGTATGATATCATTTTCAACAGCTTGATCATACATTTCTATCGGCGTGTATCCCAAAACTAGAATCTCATAGTTCTTGAAATGTTTTCTTATCTCCAAAGCCTCATCTAACATAGCCACAGAAAGCATATCAGCCCCATAGGCCATATAAATCTCCGCAGCTTTAATAACACCCAGCTTATAGCCGTCTGCTTTTATTACAGCACAAATCCGGGTTCCCGGTCTGATGACTCTCTTAACTTCTTGTATATTGTGGACCATATGATCAACGTTGACTTCCACCCAAGCGGGTCTATGCGCTTCATACATTTTTTTCACCTTTTTTGATACGTTTGATAAAGTTCTCCGTCATTTTCGCTGTCATTCCCCAAATGATATATCCATTGTAATCGTAAAAAAGAACCGGATGACCAATCTTCCGCCAATTATAATTTTGACCATTTGGTATTTTATCAAAAGGAAAACCATCATCTATGTCCATTGAAAACGAGATATTATACTCTTCAGGCTCAGTTTCGATGAAGAATTTTATTGGTACTGTAAATATCTTTTCCACTTCATCTTCATTGATTTTAAGAGAATTGATATCTGTATGCAATATGCCGATGTAGGGATATAGAATGAAGTTATTTTCTCGCGTCACGTAATCCAGTTCTCCGATAACCTCTATATCCTTGATATCTATTCCGATTTCCTCATAGGTTTCTCTGATAGCTGCTTCCCTGAAATCTTCACAAACCTCTACCTTGCCACCAGGAAACGAAATCTCACCGGGTTGTGTTTTCATGTATTGTGATCTAACTTCATACAATATATGTATCTCATCATCTATATATATCAAAGGTAATAAAACAGAATAGTATTGCTTAATCTCTAGTGGCTTTGATTTTCGGTTTTTAAATATTTCTTTGATTCTGTCTATATCCATGTTAAACCTCCCAATGATAATGTATTCATCAATAGAATAATATTATACTATATTATGCTAGATATGCAAAACAGTATCTGATATATAAAAAAAGCAAAGACAACTTGCATCTTTGCTTTTCACCATTTTTCTGTTAATATTTGTAGAATCCTTCACCGGTCTTTCTTCCTAGCTTGTTTCCTCTGACCATTTTTCTAAGCAATGGATGTGCTCTGTACTTGGAATCGCCGTACTCGTTGTAAAGTATCTCCATGATGAAGTAGCAAACATCCAAACCTATCAAGTCACCAAGAGCCAAAGGTCCTATAGGGTGATTGGCGCCTAGTTTCATAGCTTGGTCAATATCTTCTGCACTGGCTATTCCGTCTGCCAATATACCGACAGCTTCATTGATCATCGGAACCAGTATCCTATTGACAACAAATCCAGGTGCTTCTTCTACTGCTACGCCATCTTTTCCGATTGCTTTTGTGATTTCTGCGACTTTATTGAATGTCTCTTCTGAAGTAGCAATTCCTTTGATGATTTCCACCAGCTTCATAATCGGTGCAGGGTTGAAAAAATGCATTCCAATTACTTGTTCAGGTCTTTTAGTAGCGGATCCTATTTCAGTGATGGATAGTGACGAGGTGTTCGAGGCTAATATTGTCTCTGCTTTGCAAATTCTGTCCAAGTCCGAAAAAATTTCTTTCTTGATGTCCATTCTTTCAACAGCCGCTTCCACTACCAGATCGCAATCTGCCGCATCGCTCAAATCGATGGTTGTCATGATCCTACCCATTATATCTGTCTTTTGCTCTTCTGTTAGTTTTCCCTTTTGCACGCTTCTTGTGATATTCTTTTCTATGAAAGAATATCCCCTTTGTACAAATTCTTCCTTAATGTCTCTCAATACTACCTGATGTCCGTTTTCAGCAAATACTTGAGCAATACCCGCTCCCATAGTACCTGCACCTAATACACATACCTTCATCATAATACCCCCTGAGATTTATTTAATCACCAATAGTTTATTGGTTTTTTGCCTCTTTTGCAACTTTTAACTCTTCAATTAGAGCTGGTATGATTTTGTTAAGATCCCCTACTACACCTAAATCTGCTGTTTCAAATATTGGTGCTGTCTCATCTTTATTGATAGCAACTATGAAATCTGATTCTTCCATGCCAGCAAGATGCTGTATCGCTCCAGAGATACCACAAGCAATATAAAGGTTAGGTCTAACTGTTTTTCCAGTCTGTCCAACTTGGACTTCTTTTGGCATCCAACCAACATCAACCGCTGCTCTTGATGAAGATACGATACCACCCAACTCATGTGCCAAATCATCCAGTTTCCCAAAGTTGTCAGGGTTTCCTACTCCTCTACCACCTGAAATCAAAACATGTGCTTCCTGAATATCCATTTTTTCAGTTTTTTCGTTTACGACTTCTAAGATTTCATAAGTCATGTCTTCTTGGTTAATTTGAACGTCAATTGATTCTATTTTAATATCTTTTGTTGTGTCAATTTCACTTTTCTTCATAACGCCAGGTCTAACTGTAGCCATTTGTGGTCTGTGATCTGGGCATATTATTGTAGCCATGATATTTCCACCAAAAGCAGGTCTAGTCATCAGAAAATCTTTAGTCTCTGCGTTTATTTCCAACGATGTACAATCAGCAGTCAGTCCTGTAAATACTCTTCCCGCCAGTCTAGGTGCCAAATCTCTTCCTATTGCAGTTGCACCAAAAAGGAATATTTCCGGTTTTTTACTGTTGATCACTTCAGTCAGTACTTTTGTATATGGCTCTGTCATATAGACATCCAAATCTTTTTGATTTGCATATAATATGTTGTCTGCTCCGTAATGACCAAGTCTTTCAACATGCTCCACATCATGACCAACCAACACAGCTGTCACTTCCTGTCCCAAGTCTTTTGCAAGTTCCTGGGCTTTTCCTAAAAGTTCTACGGATACATTTTGGATTTTTTGATCTTTTTGTTCTATGAACACAAATACTCCACTGTAATCTTCTTTTTTCACTTTAGTTCCTCCTATCTGTTATATAATAAACTTCTCTTGCAATTTTTCGACTATCATTTTCGCAGCTTCTTTTTCATCTAGATCTTTGTAAAGTTTCCCTGCAGTTTTTGCACCTTTAGTAAATGATTTCTTAACTTTTGTAGGAGAACCCTTGAGTCCTATCTCATCCTTGTCGATGTTCAGATCTGCTATGCTCAAAATTTTCACTTCTTTTTCTCTATATGCGTCAAACACACCAGCCACGTTCATATATCTAGGTGAATTCATCTCTGATAATGCTGTTATCAGGCAAGGCATTTTAACTCTTATCAAGTGATATCCTTCTTCAAACATTCTCTTGATAATTAAACTATCATCTTCCTTTTGAATGTCTTTTGCATAACTGATGTGAGGTATTTTCAGATGTTCTGCAATCTCAGGTCCTACCTGTGCAGTATCACCGTCAATCGCTTGTCTACCTGTAACAATCAGATCATATTCCATTTTTTCCAGGGCTTTTGCAAGAGTTAAAGAAGTAGCCCATGTGTCAGCACCTGCAAAGGCTCTGTCTGTCAGCAGGATAGCTTCATCTGCTCCCATCGCCAATGCTTCTCTAAGAGCAAGATCAGCTTGAGGAGGTCCCATCGTCAATACTGTTACATGTGCGCCATGCTTATCTTTTAGAACTAATGCAGCTTCTAAGCCACTCTTATCATCAGGATTAATGATACTTGGAACGCCATCTCTTATAAGTGTTCCGGTAATCGGGTCAAGTCTTACTTCATTTGTATCAGGTACTTGTTTTATACATACGACAATTTTCATTGTTTATTCCTCCTATAGCATATGTGCTGAAATTACCATTCTTTGAACTTCTGAAGTTCCTTCATAGATTTCAGTTATTTTC
>JAHRFV010000257.1 GCA_019084435.1 Dethiosulfatibacter sp. | reverse complement strand
GTATAGCATAGCGAGAGAAGACGTTCTACTGGCTATCAAAAGCCCGCATGATAATACAGTCGCTCCTGCGATAACCATTTTTGTGGGTCCGTATTTGGGTAGTAATCGACCTGCGAAAATCATTAAAACAGGTATAAAAGCCAGATTAATTGAAAATGCCAATGATACTTGTGTTGTAGACCAACCGAATATCTCTTGAATAGGCTTTTGAAACACGCTCCAGGTATATAACGCACCTAAGCAAAATTGTACGATAAGCCCTCCAACTACAACAAGCCAACGATTATAGAGTTTCTCTTGCATAATGCTCCTCCTAAAGAGACTACTAGATTAGTATCTAATTTTTTGTAAATTAAAACAATACCAAGTAGTATTGTTTTAATTGCTATTTCTACATTACAATTTATAGCTTTCAAAGTCAATAAGTATATTCTATCTATTTACATTTATAATGGCTTCAACTGTTCTTGTATTTTGAATATCAATACGTCTGATACCAAAAAGACATATTCTAATGGCTAAATCATCAGTATGTGTCTCAGGTATGGTCCTTGTCATAAAAAGCTTTAAAACATTATCTGAAACTTCTGCTTTCTCAGCTTTGAAAGTGTTAGAACCACTGCTTTCATTAGATACATAAGCATAGATTATTCTATCTTCAAAGAATAGATCGTCTAATTCCCATTCAAGATTATCTTCATTGTTTGACCACTCTGGATGACTTTCCAAAAATAACTGCCATTGTTCAAAGCTGTCAATTAATAGGGGTTCACTGACAATATACATATCATTATACTCCGCTCGGTAATCAGCTGTTACAATTTCAATCTCGTTTGTACTACATCCATTTATGAAAAAAATAGATAATATTAATGCCAAAACTATTAATCGTTTCATTTTTCATCCTTTCACGTTTCAAAACTACAGAAGAGAACTTTCCCTTGTGTGGTAGTTTATAATGTCATGTTATGTCCGAATTTCAGCAAAAAATCCTGTCGTAGTTTGTAGTCCGGTAATACACTTCCCAGTAATCTCCAAAAAGATCTGTCATGATTCATGTGAATCAGATGACAGAGTTCATGAACAACTACATAGTCTACAATTTCAATAGGGGCCATCACCAACCTGAGATTGAAGGTTATTTTTTTATCTCCATCACAAGTACCCCATTTCGTATGAGATTTTATCACTTCAACAGATTTCGGATTCACTCCCAGTTTTTTTTGATATATCTTTATTCTCTCAGCTACGACTCTTCTACAGCTGGTAATATAGAATTTCTCAAGATTGACTTTGAGTGTATCCTCACTCAAACCTTCAGTCTTAATTAACTCACTTAATTCCATTTCTTTTCCTAAATAAAAAAATTTTCCATTTTCCTGGTATAATTTCATATCAGGCTTGTCTTTTAAATTAGAAAGCTCACTGAGTTTATCATTAATCCACTTGCTTTTTAATCTTATGGCTTTTTCCAGATCCTCAATTTTTGTGCCATTTGGTGCTTTCACAGTTACAATCCCAACGCTGTCAATCTGAAATATGATTTTTTTTTGCTTTCCATATTGTATATGATATTCTATGTCACCGTGTTCCGTAATTAACTTCATCAAATCCACCCTTTAAGCATTGTTCTTAAATACGCCTCAATTATTTTCTAACAAGAAACAGTAACATCTTGAACAATAGCTTTAGTTAAATTCACAAGAATGCTTGAATTTATAAATATCTGTGCCCCTAACCTACCACCACTAACATAAATGTCTTTTTTTTCTAACGCTGTCTGATCTATAACTGTTACATATTTCTTTTTCATGCCAATGGGACTGCATCCACCACGGACATAACCCGTTATTTTATTGATATCTTTGGCTGGTATCATCTCAACTGACTTCTCTGCGAGTACTTTAGCGGTCTTTTTTAAATCCAATTCATCCATAACAGGAATCACACAGACAAAATACTCCTTGGATTTCCCTTGAACAACTAATGTTTTATAGACTTGTTCCTCAGGAATACCAAGCTTGCTAGCCACGCTCACCCCATCCATAAACCCATCGTTTTCGTAGAAGTGAACTTTATAGGGTATTTTGATTTGATCCAGCAAACGCATAGCATTTGTTTTATCTCTATTTTTCATTAAACGCCTCTATTATTGATAACTTAAATGCAGTGAGATTAAATTTTTAGTTTTTTGAAGTAGCAAGAGTATTTTATCATGCCAACACATATTTTTGAATTCTTTTTTAAAAAATGAACTCATAGGTAGTTGTCAAATCAGATACATAATCAGAAGTTACTTTTATTAATGTTTCTATACTCGCATCACCATAATACTTTATGTGTATCACTGCTTTGCCTTTGGCGGTAAAAATTTCAATGACATCATCAATATCATGTATAATCAAAATATCAAAATCAGGATGATAGATTTCAATAAATTCACCGCCTTTGTACACCAATCCATACCTCTTGACAAGATCTGCTACAAGACTCTTGCTCAAAACAGGTGAACGCGTTTGAAAAATCCATGTATGGATACTTGGCGAATATGTTCCGCTTCCATCGCTCCACATCTTATCAGACACAACGCCATATTCATGGGATTGGTATTGTATAGGTGCCAGAAAGCTGTGTTTTTTGGTATAAATATTAATCTCCCAATCTGTTTCTTCTGAATCTTTTCTTTTCAGTTCAGGATTATTCTCAACATCGGCTAATCTGATAATTGGCAAGTCAGTCTTGCCCTCAGGCAAAATGTGAGTTTTGCTTATTGCGATTTGTATGAAGGGCATCACAATAACATAGCCAACTAACAGAATATAGACTATTGCAATTGTAGTTTTGATTCGCTGTTGCCTTTTCCATGGTGCATGATGATTAATGGGCTTTCCTTCGATTAGCTCTTGGCGCAAGCGTCTTAAAGATATAAGCCCACTAATTGACTCATACAATAGATATAGTATTGAGATAACCAATGGCAAAAGTATGCTAGAACCCTCTATCAAAGATAATGTGAAAGTCCCATTGGGCAACCAAAGCGGTGTGGATAATATGACAAGCATCAAGACTGTATAGACTACAACTATCCAAACATTTTTTATAAGTTTTTTGTGCAATTCCTGGAGGGAGTAAGCCTGCTCTGCGGGATCAGTGTGCAATTCAGGTGCCATTATCTCATCTGAGGAGGAATATACGTTAAAGTCACCGTAGCTTGCTACAAAATCCCATCCACCTTCAGCATATAAATATTTTTGCTCCAAACTGATATCTTTATTCTTTGATACGTCTATTCTATAATGTATGTTTTTTGGTTCACCTATGATAAATCTTGCAAAAACATGACCCATTTTTATTAAATGTAAGCCCTCACGAGCCATGTCGGAAAACCAACTTTCGTGCTCTCCTATCCTATAATAATCACCAGGTCGAAACTTCCATACAACTTTACTCATTTATGTCACCTTCCTTTAAGACTATTCCGTCTAGCACCAAAGCTCTCAGACGACTATATTCTATTTGAAGAGCCTGTTCTCCTTCAGTGGTTATTTTATAGGTTTTCCTTCTGCCATCATCTTTTGACAATACAATCAAACCTTCTTTTTGCATGCGTGAAAGCACGCCATATAGAGTCCCTGGACCCATATGCAATCTACCCTTTGATACATCAGATATAGCCTGCATTAACTGATATCCATGATTTGGATTCATTAGTGCTAATAATACGTAGTACATGGCTTCGGTCATTGGACCGCCATCATATCCCATATTCCAACCTTCCTATTGTTTTTTATTATGTGACACGTTATATCGCGTGGCATAATAATATATTAAAGTATCTCCTTAGTCAAGTATTAGTTAATGGATATTTTTAACAGGGATTGTTATGAATGTTATATTATACAATGGTCAAACACCAACTTAGCCATACCTTCTGCACCTGTATCATTCAGATGGCAACCATCTACAGTGAGATAAAGGTTTCTTTTGTTGCTTATTCTACTTCGCAATAATGAGTTCTGTGTAGCCAATGCGTCGAAAACCATATTCAAAGGCTCTTTTGTCATAAAATAAGGTTGATCAATATTATATTGCTTGAATATAGACTTTTGCCAACCGTTGAAATCAATTAACTCTACATTGTACTCTTGTGCCACACCTTGCATAGCTTCGTTATAAATATCTACTTCATTGTTTAATTCACTGAATATGTCCTCCCCGATGCAGGGTATGTTGATTACAATCACTCGCTTATTGTAATCAAACAATAGCGACAGCAGTTGTCTGTATTTTTCTACAAATTGATGCACATTGACACAAGGCACTCTTCCTGATCTAATAATACCATCAATTCGTACTGCCCATTTGGTGGAATACCCAGAGAGAAAAGGCAACAGAATATCATTCGTGCCAATCTGGATTATATAGTCTGTGTTATCGGTGTTTTTTACATGCCGTTGTATTCTATCACTTAGTCCGATTAGAGTGTCTCCTCCAAGACCATAATTTTTGAAATGTTGTTTATTGTCTAGATATCTCAAATACGAAACACCTGGGACTCCCTTTGTGATACTATCGCCATAGCATAAATACATTTCTTCAGATCACCTCTTTTTTATTTATAATCCATTTTTTTTATTGAAACTTAAAGATAATTGGAAACACAAACACAACGACAGCCATCCATATGGCATATACACTGAGATATGTAGTTTGCCAGCTTTCAATTTTACTGAACTCTATCTTGCTCTTAAAATATTTTATGTATAACCATAGCAGTCCGGCAAGATTAATGAACAATAGAATATTTTCGCCTAAAGCGGCAAGTTTATTTGGACTAACACCATAAACTGACAATCTTGAGATAATAGCAGTCAAGGCAATCGTATCAACAACAATCGCCGTCACGATCAAAGCTACGTTTAAGTAATCAAAGATATTGGATTTATGATAAATATTTCTTGCAGAAATAGTATACAAAACCATTCCTAAAACCAATACAAGCATCAAATCAAAACCAATCAAAAAATCCCTGTCAACAAACGGACTCTTGCCTGTAATCACCATGACTGACAGGAAGGCTAACATCACCACTAAAAACAACGGACTGAATAATTTAGCAAGAATAGGGGCAAAATTTTCAACAACACTTTTTTTAGTCTCAGCTAAGTAGACTGTTACCATCACGACAGCACACCCGCCATAGATTATGATGTAATTTAGTACCACATCACTAATATCTATTGCAATAGTTTCAAAAATAACGACTATAAACAGCATTAAGACTATCGATCCAAGCACTATCAGACTGCCATATATTATGCTTTCGCCAGTAAAACGTATAAAATTCATGCGCTCCTGACCAAGCCGCCACTTTTGACCCATATAAGCAACGCCAGTCACCATCCACAGCATGATCGGCAGATGAATGCCCGTCAACATCTCAGTATGATTAGGGCTATATGATGGATACAGATTGATTATCACAGCTGTGACAAGAAATATACCTAAAACATAACTGATAAGCTTCTTGCTTACACCACGCATTATTCCAAAGAATAAAACAATCAAGGGCAGGATGAAAAAACTAAGGTTTTTAAAAAAAGTTAAGCTCTCAATGTCAACGCCCAATAAGGTAGTTAATCTAATTGATGTTCCAGCCAATAAGGAAAATAGAACAATCAATAAAACATTACGACGACTCTTCTTACTTGCAATCGGATCATCAGAATCCAGCAGCAATTGCTTCCAGAAGTCATCGATATTAACCTTGGAATATTCCTTTGATAGGATATTGAGATTTCCTAATCGCTTAATGCTAATTAAAAAAGCCTCATCCTCCATCAATCCTTTTTCTATCAACTCATCAACCTGTTCACGTAAATGCCCCTCCAACTCCATTACATCTTCTTCTGATAATTTACCATTTGAACGCAATTGGTCGCTCCATGCGGTCACATTTGATTCCAAATCAAACATCATACCCTCCTATCCTTCAATCTCGCGAGTGATTTCTTTAGATAATGCTGAATGAACAATATCCCATTGTTTTTTCTGATTTTCCAATTCTAATAAGCCATCTGATTTCAATCGGTAATACTTTCGTTTACGACCGTTATCAGATTTCTGCCAATAGGATTCAATCAAGCTATCTTTCTCCAATCGATGCAGCACCGGATACAACATGCCTTCAGTCCAGACAATCTCATTATTGGAAATCTCTTTTATTGCTTTTATAATTGCATATCCATAGTTATCCTGTCTTCTTAAAATAGCTAATATCAGAGGAGTTGAAGATGCAGCTATCAGATCTTTAGATATATCCATAAATGCCCCCATTGTTCACTCATTCAGCATATTATACCTAGCACTTCTATGTATGTCAACTAAAAACATTTCTTGATTAAGCTCATAAAAAATCCCCCTAAACTGGGGGGAATAATTTGTTTACTCCTCATTCCAACGGTATTTTCTGTTTAAGCGCAGCTTATCCATATTACAATTCAAACAAAGTCCATTATGACAGCATATCTCACCGTTGCATTCAGGGCAGCGCCATGTTGTCTCCTCTTTTGCCAAGAATGCATCCATTCCGTTTTCTTGAATGAACTTAAGATTCTCTATCATGCTCATGTGGTATTTGGTGCGGTATCGCTTATCCAGTGATTTCAATCTCTTGCATGGAAAAGACTCACACTCGTAACAAAATCTCAAGTGTCCTTTTCCCAATAACTCGCATTTATCCGCCATATGTGTGCAGTGTTTTCCTCTAGGTATGCAGCCCGGGCAATACATTCTCTTAAATCCCTTTTTATTCAAATCCTTTTCTCTAAACTGATAAGCAATACATAAAGCGCAATTCATACCACATGGTGCAATAAGCTTTTCTTTCATCTTTAAAACAGCCCCCTTAATTGGTAAACCTATACTCGCAATGAACCACGGAAACCCCTGACAGAATAATAGGATTCTGCACCATTGTGATATACAAAAACAGTGTTATAACGAAAATCTACAAAGATAGCTCCTCCTAGTTTTCTAATTTCAGGAGGTGTCAATATCCAACTTGATGTTTTGATATCAAAATGTCCGAGCTTTTGTAACTCCCTATATTGTTCTTCTGTTAAAATTTCAACCCCCATTTCATTTGCCATGCCAATAGCGCTGTTCATCGGTTTGTTACTTTTCCTTGATTCAAGAGCGTCATGATCATAACAAATGCTTCTTCGACCTTTTGGACTTTCCTGAGAGCAATCGCAAAAGATGTATTCATCAGTCTTTTTATCAAAACCAATCACGTCCGGTTCTCCACCTGTGCTTTCCATTTCATTTAACGTCCACAGTTTTTCGGAGTTTGTTTCAAGCTTCTGTTGTATTTTCCCCCATTCTATACCTTGATGACGATTCATATTCTTTTCAAATCGCCCTTTGAGTATTTCAAGCAGCTCTGCCTGCTGGTCTGTTGCTAAAGTCTTGTTACTACTCATATGGATGAACCCCCTTTATACTTCTTATTGTTATGCTTTTTACACCAACCGTTTTTAACTCTATTATCATATATGTAATCATCCTTTTGCTAGCGCTTTATAAACAGATTATTCAGACCACTTAATTGAGATATCATTTTTTTACAGGGTGTCTGACAACTGTCTTCATCTTTTCCGGAGCGACTTTTCTTGGATCGCTCAAGTATATTTCATGGTGTCTGAGGATAGTACCCTCTATGCTTTTTCCCGAAATGGCATTTAAGTAGCCATTGCTTACTGCAAAATCATCGATAGCCTTGACAGTAATCGCTTCCGTGTCATATGGTCCTATATGCATCATCTG
>JAHRFV010000048.1 GCA_019084435.1 Dethiosulfatibacter sp. | reverse complement strand
AATTTTTCTTTTTTTATAAAATAACCTTCGATCAGACGGGGAAAACTGACATCAATCATTATTATTGACTCCTTCAATTATACTTGGTCTAAAATATTAGAATTGTTATATTTTTTATAATAAATTCTATCATAAGGTTTTTGTTTGTCAAGGATTAATCAACAGGGTGTCTTAGCACTGTTAGTCATCGGAGAAAAAAGTTTACTTTGATTATATCTAGATATTATACCGTTAATGACTAAAAAACACAATGCTGTTCAGTTTCATTGATTATTGGAAAAATTCGTTCCTCAGTATTGAAAAAATCATTTGATCTCTATATTGATTGCCAGATTTATGAGATTCCCTCAATACACCATCAATTGTCATTCCCAACTGCTTGTATAAATGAATACCTACATGGTTGTCAGTGAATACGTCTAACCAAAACCTATTGATATAGAGCTCTTTAAAACAATATTTCATCAAGCCTGATATCACTTCTTTGCCAAATCCCTTATTTTTTTCCGATATAACGATTCTTCTAAGTTCAAATACATCTGATTTTCTATTGATACCCGCTAATATAAAACCCTCCAGTCGTTGACTGGATTTATCTTCGATGATCATCAAGAAAGTGTTCTTATCCCTAATCTCATCCAAATGCTCTTCTTTTGTTCCCTGAAAAACAAAGGCATTGTTTTCTTTTTCCTGTTCCAACCCCATTATAAATTTCAAATCCTTTTCATTAGCGGATCTAATCAAAAGTCTATCTGTCACAAAAAGATTTTTCATAACAACTTCTCCAGATTTTTAAGAATGTCCTTTGCGTTTCCTTGTATTGAAAGATTAAAACTGCTTTGGAATTCCATCTCTCTGTTGATATAAACTTTGATAGCTTTAGTCATAAATGGTAACTGGCTTACCGGATAAACACTCAGACTCGTTCCAATAACAATTATAAGATCCGCTTTTTCTATTTCTGATATTGCCTCATTCAGATCATCATAAGGAAGCCCTTCTCCAAACAAAACAACATTTGGCCTAAGACGCCCGCCACAGAACTCACAAGGTCTCTTGCCAAGAAACTCCTCTTCCTCTGCTGGTGCCAGGCAGTTGTGACATCGGAATGTTCGGAGGGAACCATGAAGATTATAAACCTTTTCACTACCGGCAATCCTATGAAAATCATCCACATTTTGGGTCACTAGTGCTTTAACAAGACCAGACTTTTCCAATCTAGCAACTATTTGATGGCCTTCATGGGGGTTACGCTCTTTAAGTGTCTCAACCCGGATTTTATAGAACCCATGGAATGTGTCATAATCATCTCTTATAGTTTCAGGTCTAGCAACTTTCATAGGATCTATTTTCTGCCATAAACCTTCTTTTGATCTGAAATCCGGTATGCCACTCTCGGTTGACATTCCAGCACCTGTGAGTATAACAGTATAGTTTGCTTTTTTTATCAGAGAAGCCAATTGATTGATTTCATGGTTGATTTCTCCCATATTTCGCCTCCTTTTACTTATTCTTCCACACTGTTTTTCTTTTACCCAAAAAGGCTTTGACACCCTCCTGTCCATCTTCTGTTGTGCAAAGGGTTGCAAAATGATTGTCCGTTAGATCCAACGCTTGACGGAGATTTAAGTCTTCCATTTTATAAAATGATTTCTTGCCTGTTTGAAGTGCTAATGGACTTTTGGCTGCCAGCTTTTTAGCAAATATCAAGGTCTCCTCTTCCAATTTGTCATCATCGACAACTTTATTAATTAGCCCTAATCTCAAAGCTTCATCAGAACTGATCAATTCACCTGTCATGATTAATTCGAGTGTCTTTTTTCTTCCGAGATTTTTCAACAATGGGACGGCAGGACCCATACAGAAAAGACCAATATTGACAGCGGTCGCTCCAAACCGGGCATTTTTAGAAGCTATTGCAATATCACTAGCTGCCACAATACCAATACCGTTGGCAACAGCTATGCTATGAACAGATGCGATTACCGGTTTCCCCATTTCGGACATGGTGATGTTCATTTTTCCCATCAATTCCGACCATGCAAGATACTCAGAATGCGATTTTCCATCCACATATCGCACGTCGATTCCCGTGCAAAAATTCTTTCCATTCGCATTGATGATAACTACATTAACTTCGGAATCTCTCTCCATGTCCTTTAAGGCACAGTTTAATTGCGTCGCCAGCTCAATATTGAAAGTATTGTTATCGTCAGGTCTGTTTAAAGTTATAGTACCTATTTTATCAGCTTTCTTAACTAAAACACTTGTGTAATTCATTGAAACCTCCTAGTAATCTGATCTAACCATATTAATCATTATATCATTTTTACATCATTAAAAAACATCAAAAAACGAGAAATATGATTTCCCGTTTTTGATTCTAATCAATTATTTAACAACAATATTGTATATTTTACCTGGTACAAAAATTTCTTTGACTATTTTCTTATCTTCAATAAACATTTTAACATTTTCGTCGTTCATTACAGTTTTCTTAACGGATATCTGATCAGCATCTTTAGCAACGTTGACCTTTGCTCTGACTTTTCCATTGATTTGAACGGGAATCTCAATGATGTCCTCAACTGTCTTGTCCTCATCCCATTCAGGCCATTGGGTCTGATTGAGCATGCCTTCAAATTCCTGTAGATGCCATATCTCCTCTGTTATATGTGGTGCTATTGGATTCAACAAAACAATAAATGTCTTGAGTTCATCTCTTGTCACGCTGCCATTGTCGTAAAACTCATTTATCAATGTCATAAGCGCTGCAACAGCTGTGTTATACTTCATTTCCTCCAAATCCTGCGAAACCTTTTTAATGGTCCTGTGCATAGAGGTTTCCAGTTTTTTTGAGAAACCATCCTGGTTTGTTATCATTTCCTGAAGCTTCCACACTCTGTCCAGGAATCTTTTGGAGCCTTTGACAGAGTTGTCATTCCATGGAACAGGCTTTTCATAATCTCCGATAAACATAACATAGGTTCTCAAAGTGTCAGCACCATACTCTTCAATGATGTCATTTGGGTTAACGACATTGCCTTTGGATTTAGACATTTTATCTCCGTCGCCTCCGAGAATTAAACCTTGTGCGGTTCTTTTGGCATAGGGTTCTTTTGTAGGGACTTCTCCGATATCATATAGAAATCTATGCCAGAATCTTGAATAAAGCAGATGTCTTGTGACGTGTTCCATTCCACCATTATACCAATCGACCTGACCCCAATAGTTCAATTTTTCCTTGCTCGCAAATGCTTCATGGTTCTTATTGTCTATGTATCTTAAAAAATACCAGCTTGAGCCAGCCCACTGCGGCATGGTGTCTGTTTCTCTTTTGGCATTGCCTCCGCATTTAGGACAGGTTGTATTAACCCATTCTTCTATAGTTGCCAACGGTGATTCTCCGGTGTCTGTCGGTTCGTACCTCTCAACGACCGGTAAGGTGACCGGCAGATCCTTTTCAGGGACGGCAACTATACCGCAATCAGGACAGTGCACGACTGGGAATGGTTCTCCCCAATATCTCTGTCTGTTGAAAGCCCAATCCTTCATCTTATAGTTGACTGTTCGCTTGCCGAGTCCTTTTTCTTCCAGCATATCGGTTATCTTTTCTATTGCTTCTTTGACTCTCAGTCCGTCGATTAGTTCTGAGTTCACTAATATACCGTCATTGGTATCCGTGTAGGCTTCTTTAGTGATGTCTCCACCTTTAATAACCTCCACTATTGGAATGTTGAATTTTGTAGCAAACTCCCAATCCCTTGTGTCATGTCCAGGCACAGCCATTATGGCTCCAGTTCCATATCCCATCATGACATAGTCTGCAACCCAGATAGATATCTCCTGGTCATTGACAGGATTTATTGCTTTTAACCCTTTTAATTCAACACCTGTTTTCTCTTTGGCAAGTTGAACCCTCTCAAACTCTGTTTTTTTCTGTGATTCAATCTGATAATGATGTATCTCATGTATGTTCTCTATCTGATCGTGATATTTCTGTAAATAAGGATGCTCTGGAGACATAACCATAAAGGTTGCTCCATATAGCGTGTCCGGTCTTGTGGTAAATACTCTCAGTACATCTTCAGTATCTTTAATTTTAAAATCGACTTCAGCACCTATTGATTTTCCTATCCAATTTTCTTGCTCTAGTCTTATTCTCGGAAGATATTCAACCTCATTCAAACCATCCAACAGTTTCTCAGCGTATTCTCTGATTCGTAAAAACCAGACATCCTTTTGCATCTGAACCACTTCACTGCCACAACGATCACACTTGCCTTCCCTGAAATCCTCGTTAGCCAATACAACCCTACAACCGCTGCAAAAATTGACATATGTTTTATCCCTGAAAGCCAGTCCGTTCTCAAATAGCTTCAAAAAAATCCATTGGGTCCATTTGTAATACTCTGGATCTGTTGTATCAATAACTCTATCCCAATCAAAAGAGTATCCAATTTTCTTCAATTGAGAAGAGAAAACCTCGATATTCCGATCCGTTACAACACGAGGATGCTCACCGGTCTGTATCGCATAATTCTCTGTAGGAAGTCCAAAGGCATCAAATCCAATGGGAAACAGGACATTATAGCCCTGGAGTCTTCTTTTCCTAGATAAGACTTCGAGTGATGTGTAGGCTCTTACGTGCCCAACATGCAGCCCAGCTCCTGATGGGTAAGGAAACTCCACCAGATTGTAATACTTTGGTTTATCTGAAAAATCTTCCGCCTTAAAGGTTTGATTATCTTCCCACTTCTTTTGCCACTTTAATTCTATAACTGCCGGATTATATGAAACCATTGAAAACTACCTCCTAATTTATCCACCAACAAATAAAAGTCTTTCACCTAAATGAGGCAAAAAACTGTCTGTTCTATTGAATTATAGATTGTATTATATCAAAGTAACCTTGAAATTTCAATTGAAAATAAAACTCCCTCTCCAAATTATCAACGATATTTGAAAAGGGAACTTTAGAGTTATATTTTAAATGAATAGAGGGCGTTACTTATTTGTCCTTATGAACAACATCCGTTATGATTTCAGCACATCTGATTTGGTTGAATATACCACAATAGCAGAAGTTGCATAGTTTAATTGCGGCCTGATCTTCAGTCAACTTTCCTTTTTTTACCTGGTCTATCATGTGTTCAACAAATTTGGGTGGTATCATATGGTGTCCACACATAGTTGTTATTGATAAAGTTGTTTCATCAGGCAAGTTTTCTGTTTTTCCCCACACACCCAGTGAATAATTTATGGAGTGAGGAGTCACTTCTGCCTCTTTACATGCCGGTAGTACTTCTTCAAGTACGCCTGTAATTACAACAGACAACCCCAAATCTTTCGCTTTTATTTGTTCCAGAAAATCAACAACCTGATCTCTTTTGGTAAAAACACCTCTTAATCTTGATTTATCTGTAATGTTGTCCTTGATGTATTCCACCGGATATTGGGTTTTAGGTCCTGACTTAACATCTCCCCAGTTTTCAGATCCTGCAGCCTCAGCTACTGCTATAAACTCCAATGCTTTAGGTTTTATATTAACATCATTAACCCCTTTTGTCTGATACATGAACCAATTGAAATCTTTTTTCTGTGATTCTATCGGTCCGGAACGATGCAATGAATGTGTCATCTCTTTACCTCCTTTTATATTATGCTAATGTTAGCGGTTTTCCCAGACCAACATTGACTTTCCCACGATGTGGCTGTGGAATATCCAGTTCATCTAAACAACTCAGAGCATCAGTTTCACCATTTTCATCTGTTCTAACAATCAGTCCAAGCGAAAACACAGTGTCGATCTCCTTAGCAACCTTTTTTAAAGCCAGAAGCACCTGTTTTAACTCCTCTTGCTCGCAATTGCCTTCAACTATTACTGAAAGCAGATGATAACCCAAACATTCATCAACCAACTTCCCAGTGGTCAAGTCAGGCATTAATGCCGCCAATGGAGTATGTGCCTGAGATGCCAGCTTGACACCTGCTTCAGCACAAGCCATCGCAACCTTTTCAGCATCTCTCAGATAAACTCCCATTCCAGGTCTTCCCATATCTATACATATACCGACTTGTCCCTTTTTAACCCTACCAGTCACATCATTTGTTTTTACTTCTTCTGTTCCCCTACCTGTTACGCCTGTTACACCATGATTTTCAACAGGATCGCTCAAGACATGCTGGAACTGCTTATAAAAATTATCCAGTTCTACCGGCTTAATAGCATCTCTAGGGCAAACCTTCTGTCTCAAACATACGTAGCATTCAGTACATTCATCCTGGTCTATGTAACACTTCTTTTCTTCCTTAACATAGTGTATCGCATCGACAGTGCAATATTTTTGGCAAATTTTACAACCTATACAAAGGTCTTTATTGATAACCGTCATTATAATTCTCCTTTCGGTGATGTCAATTTTGTTTTCTTTTAGGATATTGTATCCCGTAATCTTTAAAATTTTTTCTTTTTCTATTTTCTATTAATTTACAATCATTGTTTTAAATACTGTTAGCCTTTTTACCAGTCATTTTTTCTCTGATAATAGGAAACATCACTGAAATAACTGTTATGATCAGCAAAACAAATGTGATAGGTCTCTGAACAAAAATCATCCAGCTACCACCTGATAGAATCAAGGCTCTACGTAAAGAAGCCTCTGCCATTGGTCCGAGGACTAAAGCCAACACAACTGGTGTTATCGGAAACTTTAATTTCCTCATAAAATAACCAATAAGTCCAAATGCCAACATGATGCCCACGTTAAACAAACTGTTCTTAACCGCAAAAGAACCAACAAATGCCATGGAAATGATGAGAGGCATTAATATTCTCTCAGGTATCTGTAGTATTTTTACAATCAATTTGACCCCAAACAATCCAATAATCAAGAAAGCTAGATTCGCCAACAACAAGCCAGCAAATATACCATACGCAACGTGGATATTGTCTCTAAAGAGAAGTGGTCCAGGCGATATGCCTTGAATCATAAAAGCTCCAAGCAAAATAGCAGTAGTCTCAGATCCCGGTATACCTAGTGATAACAAGGGAACCATAGCGCCACCGGTAGCTGCATTATTGCCAGCTTCAGGTGCTGCTACTCCCTCAAGAGAGCCGTTCCCGAATTCTTCAGGATGCTTGGACCATCTTTTTGCTTCGTTGTAGCAAATAAATGATGATATTGTTGCCCCTGCGCCTGGTAGGATACCAACAAATGTTCCAATTATCGATGATCTCGCAATAGTCGGACCAACCGATTTCAGTTCCTTAAATGAAGGCAGCAATCCTAATATTTTAGTATCCTTCATCGATAAGTTTCTTGATGTCTCAACATTAATCAACACCTGTGATACTGCGAATAATCCTATCAGAACCGGTATAAATGAAAAGCCATCCAACAAGGCTACCTGGTTGAAAGTATATCTCGGTGTACCATTCATCATGTCCATTCCGACAGTTGCGATCATTAATCCAAATACACCGGACATGATTGCCTTGATAAAACTGTCTCCTGCCAAACTGGTGATGATGCTTAGTCCAAAGACAGCCAGAGCAAAATACTCAGGAGGCCCAAATTTCAACGCTACTTTAGCAAGAACAGGTGCCAGAACAATCAACACTATTACACTGAATGTTCCACCAATATATGAGGATATGGTCGCCATTCCAAGGGCCTTTCCAGCTTTACCCTGTTGTGCTAGTTTATGACCGTCAAAAGTCGTACAAGCTGCAGCTGTGGTTCCCGGTGTATTGATAAGTATAGCAGTAATAGATCCACCGTAAATAGCGCCGCAATAAATTCCCAAAAGCATGGTTAATCCTGCGATGGGAGTCATACCATAGGTCAATGGCAATAAAAGCGCCACACCCATTGACGCATTAATGCCTGGCAATGCTCCAAAAAGCATTCCCATTAGTACACCAAAGAACGTAATCATTATATTATAAGGTACTAATATTTCTACGAAACCATCTAGTAATAATCCTAAATCCATATTTCACCTCCTGTTTTTATATGAAAAATCCTTCTGGTAAAGGCACGTGTAAAAGTAAGTGGAACACGCCATATAAGCACAGCGTTACAACAAGAGCAGCTACCAGGTCCAACAGTGATTTTTTTTGGCTAATCAGATAAACTGTAAGACTAATATACAAGAATGTAGTAATAATATATCCCAATAAACTGACAAGTGCCAGATAAGCTACACAGGCAACAAATATATATGCGGACAGTCTATATATTTTAATCTTAATTTCTTCTTCTTTTCCACTTTTCATCAATTTAAAAAAATGCACTGTACTAAATACAATCATCATAAGAGATAACATCCTTGGGAAAAAATCAGGTCCTAGACCCATTCCACCCCCAAAATTATTCGATGCAAGTGAAAAGGACATTATCAGCCATATTACCCCGATTATAAAGAATATCCCCGTAGCAATTTTTTCAGCCATTAAACAAAACCTCCTAAAGGGGTACGAGAAACTCGTACCCTTAATATTCTTGCCTATTTACATAATTCCCATTTCAGTCAATGTTGTTTTAAAGAACTCGTTCTGCTCGATAATAAAGTTATTAAAATCGCTACCATTCAAGATTTCCTTTACGATATCATTGTCTTCATAGTATTTAACCATGATAGGATCGTCAAGAGCTGCTTTGAAAGACTCATAAAGCTTATTCTTAACATCTTCAGGAGTTCCTTTAGGAACAACTATTCCTCTCCATGTTTCAACAACTATGTCATAACCATTCTCCATAAATGTAGGAACATCGTTATACTTGACAAGTCTCTGCTCACTATAAATTCCTAATCCTCTCAACTGCTCAGCTTCGATTTGAGATGCAACTTCACTAGGATTACCATTTAATAAATCTATATGTCCTCCAAGCAAAGCAGCCATTGCTTCTCCGCCACCATCAAAAGGTACAAAATCTACTGTGATGCCTGTCAGTTTTTCTAGGATTGCCGCTGCTACATGGTCAGTGGTTCCAATACCGAATGTGCCCCATTTCAGAGTTCTTTCTTTTCCAATTCTAAGAATGTCTTCTATGCTTTGGAATTCGCCTTCAAAGTTAGCTATGGTCATTGTTGCATCTTTACCTATCATGATAACAGGATCAAAATCTTCAAAATTATTTGGTGTTCCTTTTGTAAGTGGTGTAAGAACTAAATTTGTAGTTACCGCTAAAGATGTGTAACCATCTGCTTTTTCTGCAGCAATATAAGCCATAGCAGTAGCTCCGCCGCCACCTGGTTTATTTTCTACTACAATCGGCTTTCCTAAAATACCTTCGGCTACTTTGCCTAATGTCCTACCGAAAATGTCACTACCGCCACCTGGTGATCCCCATACGACCAGATTAACCGGTTTTTCAGGAAACTTCAGTTCTGCTGCTGCAGTTGAACCAGCTGCTGTAGTTGCTGCTGAATCGTTAGAACAACCGGATAAGATCAATGATGCCATCATTACTATCACTAATAATAATGTGAAGCTTCTTTTTTTGTTAAACATTGTAAACCCTCCATAAATTCTTTTATTTTTTTTTGATATTCTGATTAGTTTTTACTATCGTTATACTCTTTGGCACCTCCTTAAAAGGAAAATACTATATTAGGGATATTGTATCCCAAAAATATCATGGTATTATGGTCTACTAATCTGAATTCACTTGCATTCAAACGATTTAATGAAAATCACTCAATGCTTTTTAGGATACTGTATCCCGAACTAAGTAAAGTTCACATGTTTTTTTTAAAACCTTCGCTGTTAGATGTTGCTGAGGCTTTTTAACAATGCTTCTCCCGCTTTTTCAATATGTTTCTTTATAAACAGCTCTGCTCCATATTTGTTTTTTTCTTTTATCTCTTTTAGTATATCTCTATGCTCTGATACTGTGATAGTCGGTCTCCCCTCAAGTGACAATGATTGGTGACGAAATCTCTGTATCTTGTCTTGAAAACTATGCACCATTTGAATTAGCATAGGACTGTTTGACTTACTTAAAATGCAATTGTGAAACTGAGTGTTGCATTCGACTTGTTTTTTGAGATCTCCATCATCAATTGCCTTCTCCATATCTAAAATCCAATTCTCAAGATTCATGACCCACTCATCATCATAATTATCAATAGCTAGTCGGACAGCTAACCCTTCCAGTGCTCCTCTAATGTTGAAGATTTCATTTATCTGATTATCATTAATTCTAGCAACAATTACGCCTTTACGAGGTAAATTTTCTACAAGCTCTTCTATTTCAAGTCTTCTAAGCGCTTCTCTAACAGGTGTCCTGCTAACTTCCATCTCTTCAGCAATCTGGCTTTCAATAATTCTTTCGCCAGGCTTTAGATATCCATTCAAAATAGCTGCTCTGATGGTTTCGAAAACTGCATCCCTTACTGTTTTATAATTTTCAATTTTTAGTTTAAAAACCTTAGGCATAAAACTCCCCCAATAAAGTATTCTGTATCCCGTATACCCTTCTAAAATCGATTATATATTTGCTCGAATTGATTGTCAATTTAAATATAATTTTAACAATAAATAATCAATCAAAATAGTCTATATCATCATCATTATAGACTGCAAAATGAAAGTGATCTTCCCATTTCTTATTGATATATAAATAGCGTTCAGAAAAGCCTTCCTTCTCAAGACCAAGTTTTTCAGCAACCCTCAATGATTTCAAATTTCTAGGCATGATATTGACTTCAACTCTATGAAGTCTGAACTCATCAAAGACAATTTGAATCCCTTTTCTAATTGCTTCCGTCATGTAACCTTTGTTTATTTCATTGCCATCCAATTTATAGCCCAGAAAACAAGACCTGAAATTTCCGTAAATGATATTGCTGAAGCATATATTGCCAATTGTTTTATGATCGTCAAATTTCTTAAAAATCCAAAGCCTGAAGAAGTTGCCCTTCTTGTATTCACTAAGCTCATATTTCAATTGACTTGCTTGATTTGATTTTGTATAAAAATCATCTTCTCTGTCTGGATCCCATTCAACAAGGAATTCTTTATTCCTATAATAATAATCCAGAACAATATCTGCATGCTCTGGTCCTAATACTTTTAGAGACAACCTTTCTGACTCATATTCTCTGACAAAAGTCGAATTCCTTTTCCAGATTAAACTCATTACTTCACCTACTCAGCAGATTTTCCTTCCTTATGCTCAATTTGTATTTTTGCGACACAGGTGCTATTGAACAGCTTTTCAATCTCATCCTTTACAATGACTTCAAATCCCTTGGAATACTTATCTCCAATACTATACAAAGCATCAGCTTTTTCTTGTCCCTCAGTCAGCGAAGCAATCCCAAATGCAATAACACTCTCATAACGGGTTCTTAACTCGTCAGGAACTACTGAGCTTTTATTAACGACAAGAAAACTGACTTTATCATTATTTTTTATGGCGTCGATTTTATGTCCTTCACAGGCACTATGAAAATATATGGTATTATCATAATAAACATAATTCAAAGCCACTCCATAACCATAGCCATTATCTCCCATACAGGACAGGACACCATAATCCCCATTTTGTAATATTGTTTCCATCAATGAATCGTTCATTCTTCTATCTTTTCTTCTCAAATCTCTAAACATTGCACACCTCCTGTAAATCTAATATTACAACGCAATAATTACAAAATCAATAAAAAAAAACAGCGGCCTTGAGAAAAATCAAGCCACTGTTTGTATTCTTATACTATATTTCTTTTGTATTCTGCAAACATGTTTCTGATTTGAGTCATTTTCGAATTCATATCAATTTGCAAATCTGAAGCTTTCTTGTACTCACAGTTTTCTATAGCTTCTCTTATCCGTGTGAATATGGAGGTTTGTGATGAGCTATCCTTCATCAACTCGACACGCAAGGTGTTGATTTTTTGCCATCTGATAACATCTATATCAGTAGCAAAGTCCTCATGCAGTTTAGTAAAACTTCTTAGAATTTCTATGTTGAGCGGTATAATTCTGCCAACGAGCTCTGTCGACCATTTAGTCAGAATCACCTGTTTATATGATTCCACCAATGCATTCGTAAACACGCCACCTTGTTTCAATAAGGATACTCTTTCTCCACCATGGTTGAGACCTTCGACATTTTCATAAACTGTTGCGGGTGCTCTGCCAAACAGAGCATTTCTTTCAGCTTCAGTATAGTGTTCGAAAACATCGTGTTCACTACGGTATTTTTTGTCTTTCTCCAGATAGAAGCTATCTACTCCAGCTTCTTTCGAGATTTCCTTTTCAATTTCCTCAGTTGATAGACCAGACTCTATAACAGCTTCAATGCCATCCAATGCTGCCATATACGATGAAGCAATTACCAAATATGTATTAGACAATGGATTTGGAGCCCTAAGCTCAAATCTTGTTGCCATCATATTGTTCAAATCTCTTATTACGCCTATTAGAATGGATCTGTTTCTTGATGGTATTTCTTTTGTATGGCCTAAGGATGTAACCACGCAAACAGGTGCTTCAAATCCAGGTTTTAATCTATTCATAGAATCATTGGTTGATGACACAAATGGATTGACAACATCATAATTTCTCAAAATACCCATTAATGCACCATAGCCAATTTCACTCAAATAATCCTTGTTCATGTCCACAGGCGTGAATAGGTTGATGTGTTTGCCTGATTTTAGTTTTACGGCTACTCCTAGATGCGTATGCTCTCCATTACCTGCAACGCCTTCGAGTGGTTTTGCCATGAAAGTGGCCTCAAGGCCGTGGTTTCTGAACATATCCTCAATTATTTCGCGTGCTATGATTTCATTGTCAGCCGCTTGGAGTGCTTCAGCATATTTCCAGTCGATTTCAAGCTGTTCCATTACATGTTGCAGTCGCCCTGTGGATCCTACCTTACTGGCAACTCCTCCAACCTCTTTATGTGCCATTTCAGGTTCCAATCCGTATCTTTCCAGTTCATGCATGCATTTTTCCAATACGGTTCTCACAATACCATGAGTTCTTTTCCAGTACTGCTCCTTTAGGCTTTGTGATGTCGATAGAGCGTCTATATTAGCTTTATCATCAGGCGTATTGACCCATAGCTCCAACTCTGTAGCAGAGGTTAAAACAATTCTATCTATTTCCTCGTTCTCAAATCCATATTTCTTGGCTAGTTCAGGTTTTTTGTTAAATATCTCTTTTATAGATTCGTCCAGTACTTTTTCAGTTCTCTTTAGAATTGATCTGGAACAAACTAATTTTTCATTATGCATCAGAAAAGCCGGTATCCTTAATGAGCCTACAGGAAGACCGTTTTCATCACAGTAATAATCATAGTTATAGTCAACAAACCATGTGGCTTCCAAATCCGGCAACATATCTACTCTTGCATTGTTCAAAGTTGCTATTCCCTGAAGCTCAACTGATGATCCGTCAGTCTGAATTCCATATTTCAGCATAGCATCCATGTCGCTGATGAATAAAGAAATAGGTATTTTTTCATCTGTCGCATTTCCACCAATATCAACGCCCATAAAAGAAACAAACTGTATCTCTGGATGTTTTTTGAATAAATCAATTAGATGTTCTTTGTTACGGTTTTCTGGTTTAATAAAAAACACTCTGTTCATAATTACCCTCCTATAGTTGAAAATTATGTTTATTATAATAGCATAACTTTCGTGTATTAACAAGCAAATTTATTGTAGGAAAATGTTTGTCCGCAAAAAATAAACAAAAAATATTCAATCACGAATATTTTTTGTTAAATATAGTAATTTAATTCGTTTTATCGCTCTTCAAGTGCTTTTTTTAGGACTTTGCCGATGGATTCGTTTATGACCAGATTGGCTTTTCTGTCATAGGGGGTGCTATCTTTATTGATTAGAACAAGATTTCTTCCCTTGAAATAAGTTATTAGCCCTGCTGCAGGATACACCACAAGGGAGGTCCCTCCAATAATCAATGTATCAGCTTTCTCTATATAATCCACCGCTTTGCTGATAACATAATTATCTAATGCCTCTCCATAAAGTACGACATCCGGTCGTATGGTTCCTCCGCAGTTTTGACATAACGGGATTCCTTCGGAATTCTCCACATCCGTCAAAGCATAGGCGGCCTGACAGTTCATGCAATAGTGTCTGTAAACCGTTCCATGGAGTTCCAAAACCTCTTTGCTTCCAGCCTTTTGATGCAGACCATCTATATTCTGTGTTATGACTGCCTTAAGCTTGCCAATTCTTTCTAGCTTGGCTAGTGCCAAATGAGCGTCATTGGGTTCGGCTTCAGTATGCAATATGTTTTTTCTGTAGTAATCGTAAAAAACAGCTGTGTGTTTCATGAAAAATCTGATACTCAACATATCCTCGGGAGAATATCCATACTCAGATTTGGCATTGTAAAGACCTTTCTCAGATCTGAAGTCAGGTATATTGCTTTCTGTAGAAACCCCTGCCCCACCAAAAAACACAATATTGTTGCTTTCTTTAATGATTTCTCTCAGTTCTCCAATTTTATTCATGACTCACTCCTTATGATTCAAGCAGATTTCCAGAAGTTCTTCCGGTTCGCTAATCAAATATTCAGGATTGTTTTTTTTCAATGCATCCCTTTCGTTATAACCCCAATCGACGGAAGCGATATCGACACCAATATTTTTTGTTGCCGTTATATCTCGAATCTCATCCCCCACATACAACACCTCATCTTTATCAATATCATATCTTCTCAATATTTTCTTAAAGACTCTCTCTTTTCCAAACATCCCTGAATTTTCAATAAACGTAAACATGTTGAGTTGATGTTTTTCAATAAATTTAGTGACATTTTTTTTAGAATTTGATGTCAGAATACCCAGAATAATACCGTTGTCTTTGAGTTTTAACATGACATCTTCCATGGTTGGTTTGCACATATCTATGTTCTCAATACTACCATGCAGAATTTTTCTGCCAAAGCGAATCATAGCAGGTATGTTTCTTTTTTTTATGTCTAGATAATCTATTAAATCAAAAGCACTCATCTTCTTAAGGCTTCCCATATCACTTTTTGAAAC
Organism: Dethiosulfatibacter sp.; assembly: GCA_019084435.1. The sequence continues at coordinate 438 of JAHRFV010000048.1, read as the reverse complement.
TTTTTTTAATTTATATTTGTCCGCAAGATCCAGATAAATAGTGAAGTTTATATCCTCTGTATCTGCTAAGGTACCGTCGAAATCAAATATGACGTATTTATATTTCATTTATCTTCCCTCAATTATATTCGCGTAGTGTCAACTAAGAAACTCGTTTTTTATTTTAAATCCTTTTATTTTCAAGGGTTTCACTCTTTTTTTAACAAAAATAACAATGAACCCCTTTTTTCAGAGTAAATTTTGGGTTCGGAATCTTAAATTATATCTCAAAAAAGTGGCTCATTGTTAATTTTGTTAAAAAAATAGTGAACCCCTTCAAAATAAAAGTATTTAAAATAAAAAACGAGTTTCTTAGTTGAAACTACGTCAATATCGGTAGTGTAAAGTAACGTATGAAAAAAAAGGTCAAGGGAAGTGACTAGACAAATCCTGAAAATT